>VXME01000102.1 GCA_009861545.1 Acidobacteriota bacterium
CGTGGACTGGCGACCCGTTTCGTGCCGCAAACGTCCTGCGGCGCAGACTCCTAGGTGACCACGGAAGCAGCGGCGGCGGCCGGCGTCGAGTCGTCCAGTGCTATCGACCCGTCCCTGATCTGAATCACCCGGTGGGCGTGCCGAGCCACTTCCGGCTCGTGGGTGATGAGCACGATCGTGTTGCCCCCGCGGTGCAGCCCTTCGAGCACCGCCATGATCTCGATGCCGGTCTTGGAGTCGAGGTTGCCCGTGGGCTCGTCGGCCAGCACGAGGGAAGGGTTGTTCACCAGCGCGCGGGCTATCGCCACCCGCTGGCGCTGCCCCCCGGAGAGCTCGTTCGGCCGGTGGCTCATCCGATCGTCGAGCTCGACCAGGCTGAGCGCGGCGGTAGCCCGCTCGTGCCGGGCCGCCGCCGGCACACCGGCATAGATCAGGGGCAGCTCGACGTTGTGCAGCGCGGAGGCCCGCGGCAACAGGTTGAACGTCTGGAAGACGAACCCGATCTCCTGATTCCGGATGCGCGCGAGGTCGTCGTCGTTCATCCGGCTGACGTCCTTGCCGTTCAGCAGGTACTCGCCCCGCGTCGGCGTATCGAGACAGCCGATGAGGTTCATCAGCGTCGACTTGCCCGACCCCGAGGGTCCCATGATGGCGACGAACTCGCCGCGCTCGATGTCGACCGACACGCCGCGCAGCGCATGGACCTCCTCCGTCCCCATCCGGTAGGTCTTCCAGAGATCGCGGGTGTAGATCAGCGGCATAGGCTCGAATGTAAGGTGTGCGGCTCCCCCGTGTCTCGTGCCAGTGGAGGCACTAGCACCACAGACGCAGTGCGGGGCCCTCAGGTTCCCGGAAGCCCGCCCGGGGACATCCGGTCCGGCGCCCGGAACGGGCCGGCGTCAGATGGGCGGCGGCGGGGGCGGCACGATGTCCGTGCCTCCATGCGCCGCCGGCGGGGCCGCCCGCCGGAAAAGGAAGGCGCCCAGCAGACCGCCGAGCGTCGAGAAGATCGCGCTGACGATCAGCATGATGACGAACCCGAGGAGGACTCTCAGCGCCACGCTGGCCGACAACGCCTCGATGAGCTCGCGCACCTCCGGCGGCACATCGAGAGCGCCGACGTCGAGCATGCCCAGCGATCCCAGCACCATCTGGACCGGCACCGAAACGACCGCAAAGATGACCGCCCCGGCCACCCCCGCCAGCAGCCCCGCGAGCGCCCCTTCGCCCGGATCGAGAGGCTCGGCCCGTTCGCGCTGCAGCAGCCACGCGGTGATCGCTCCCCCGCCGGTCACCCACAGACAGCAGCAATTGCCCAGCTCGATGAGGGGCAGGGCCGACAGCACGCCGTTGAACGCACCGCCGATCAGGATCGCCTGCATGCGGGTCAATCGTAGTACTCCAGGCCGAGGTGGGTGATCAGCTCCTCGCCCCGCAGGTGCCGGAGCGTGTTCTTGAGCTTCATCAACTGGATGAACAGGTCGTGCTCCGGATAGAGGTCGCGGCGGTGGATGGGGCTCTTGAAATAGAACGACAGCCATTCCTGGATGCCGCTCATGCCGGCCCGTGTCGCGAGATCGAGGAACAGCGCGACGTCCAGCACGATGGGGGCGGCAAGAATGCTGTCCCGGCAGAGAAAGTTGATCTTGAGCTGCATCGGGTAGTCGAGCCACCCGACCAGATCGATGTTGTCCCAGCCCTCCTTGTTGTCGCCGCGCGGCGGGTAGTAGTTGATGCGGACCACGTGGTGCAGGTCGTCGTAGAGCGTCGGGTAGAGCTCCGGCTGCAGGATGTGGTCGAGCACCGACTTCTTGCTCTCCTCCTTCGTCTTGAACGACTCCGGATCGTCGAGCACCTCGCCGTCGCGGTTCCCCAGGATGTTGGTGGAGTACCAGCCGGACACGCCCAGCAGGCGCGCCTTCAGTCCGGGGGCGACCATCGTCTTCATCAACGTCTGGCCCGTCTTCAGGTCCTTCCCCGCGAGCGGCGACCCGGTCTGCAGGGCCAGCTCCTCGAGCGCCGGTACGTCGGCGCTCAGATTGGGGGCCGCGTTGGCGTAGGGAATCCCCTCCTTGAGGGCGGCGTAGGCATAGATCATGCTCGACGGGATGGCGAGATCCGACGCCTCGAGACCGCGCTCGAACGCTTCGAGCGACTGGTGGACGGGCGCCTCCTCCAGGTAGACCTCGGTGCTGCCGCACCAGACCAGGACGAGCCGCTCGACCCCCTGCTGCTCCCGAAACCGGCGGATGTCGGCACGGAGCTGCTCCGCGAGATCGCGCTTGCTGGCGCCCGACTTCACGTTCGGGCCGTCGAGCTTCTTCACATACGATTGATCGAAGACCGCCGGCCAGGGCTGCACCGCCTCGAGCTCCGGGCGGACCTGATCGAGCAGGTCGCGCCGCAGCACCTCGGCGTTGCACGCGGCCTGGTAGCAGTTGTCCTCGAAGATGTCCCAACCGCCGAAGACGAGATCGTCGAGGGCGGCGAGCGGAATGAAGTCCTTGATCAGGGGCGAGCGCCCGTCGGTCCGCTTGCCGAGTCGGATCGTGCCCATCTGCGTGAGCGACCCGGTCGGCGCGGCGAGTCCCTTGCGGATGGCGTGGACACCGGCGATGAGGGTCGTGCTGACGGCGCCGAGACCGGCGAGCAGAATCCCGAGGCGCCCCGTGGCCGGAGCGATCTGGCGGGAGCCTTGCACAGGCGGAGACTATATCATGGTGTTTTGGGCCTTGGCTTCCCCGCCGGCCGCTGCCGCCGGGCCGGGAAGCCGACTCGAGGAAGCCCGGCGCGGGCGCCGGACACGGATGGGGCGACGCCAGTGTTCAAGCTGAGAAAGAGCGGAGGTCCACGCGACCTGGAAGTGTCGATGGTCGGTCTCAAGCTCGGCGCGTCGGTGCTGCAGCTCGGCGGCCGGGATGCGGTGCTGATTGCCGAGCTCGCCAAGGCGGTGGGCATAAGCGGCGAAGCCGGCGTCGTGGCCGAGACGGACGCCGAGTGCGACGGCGTGCGGCGCGCGGCGAAACGCGCCGGCGTGCTGGTGGAGGCCAGAACGGGCCGGCTCGGAGCGCTGCCCTGCGACCCCGAGTCGTTCGACGTGGTCGTGGCGCCCGACCTGCTCGGGAGCCTGCGCATGAACGAGCGTGTCCTGTGCCTCCAGCAGGCGCTCAAGGTGCTGCGGCCGAACGGCCGGTGCGTCGTGATCGAGGCGGCCCCGCGCGGCGGCATCGGCGGCTTCTTCTCCCAACGGGAGCTCGATCGGACCTACCTGCTGAACGGCGGGGCCGCCGGCGCGCTCGAGGCGGAGGGATTCCGGGCCGTACGCCTGCTTGCCGAACGCGAGGGCAAGAGCTTCTTCGAGGGGACGAAATAGGGTGAGCGGAAATGTCCGTGCACCATCCGGCCCAGACCGCCCGCTCGGCGCCCTGCGCGCCTGAGGTCTACTCGGCCGACGAGATCGCGCAGGCGGCCGGCGTCGACCGAAGCGTGATCCGCCGCCTGATCGCCGCCGGCGAGGTGGCGACCGTGGATGGCGTGTTCGTGGCCGAACGGGAGGCGGCGCGGGCTTCACGCCGGCTGCGGCGCGAGCCGATTTCCACGATTCGTCCCGTCTTCGGCGGCGCCCTCCTCGACCGGGAACTCGGGGACTCTCCTTCCGGCGCCGTCTCGGCCGCCATGTCGACGCTGGCCCACGGCGCCCTCATACCCCTGCTGGTCATGTTGACCGCGGTGCAGATGACGACGGCGGCCGATCGCGCGTCCGATACCGACGGCCCCGCTCTGTCGCGCCTGGTGTTCGTGGCCGAGCCCGGGCCGGGCGGCGGCGGTGGCGGAGGCGGGTTGCGGCAGCCGCTGCCGCCGCCGCGGGCGGAGCGCCGCGGCGACAGCCGCACCAGCAGTCCCGTGCCGCCGCGCGAGGAGCCCGTCGCCGTGGAGGCGATCGAGGAACCGCGTCCCCCCGAGCCTCTGGAGCGCGAGGCGCTGCCCCGCATCGTGGCGCCGCTGATGGCGATGCGCGCGGACGGCCGGGATCTGCGCGGCCTGCTCGATCCTCCGCGGGCAACGACCCGGACGGTGTCGAGCGGCCCCGGCCGGGACGGCGGCGTCGGGGCGGGAGCCGGGCGCGGCGTCGGACCCGGTTCGGGGGCCGGTGTCGGCCCCGGCAGCGGCGGCGGGGCGGGCGGAGGACCTTACCGCATGGGGAGCGGCATCTCGCCGCCCGCGATCCGGCACGAGGTCAAGCCGGTCTACACCGCGGACGCGCTGCGGCGTGAGATCGAGGGCGACGTCGTCCTGGAGGTCGTGGTTCTTGCGAACGGGGAGGTAGGCGACATACAGGTCGTCCGCAGCCTCGGTTACGGCCTCGACGAGACGGCCGTGAACGCGATGCGCCAGTGGCGCTTCCATCCCGCCCGGAGACAGGGCGTCACGGTCGACGTCGTCGTCGAAGTGGCGATGGAGTTCCGGCTGCGCTGAGGGAACGATGGTCGAGATGACGCTGATCGCCGTGACGCTGCTGTCGCTGTTCCTGGCCATTGCGATGGGCGTGGTGACGTGGCGGCTGGTACAGGAGGAGCGGCAACGGTCGGCCGCACGGCTGGCGGCGCTCGCGGCCGAGCTCGGCGGCGAGGGATGGTCCGCGAGCGACGATCCCGATCCACTCGCGCCGCGGTCCGCGAACGAACTGCCGGATCGGTCCGCGGGGGACGGTGGCGCCGCGCGCGAATCGGAGGCCGGCATCGGCGGGCTGTTCTCTTCGCCCGTGCCGCCGACGCCGGCGGGCTGGGGGCGCCTCGCCGCCCTCGCGGGAGCGGCGGGCCTCGTACTGGCAGTCGTGGCAACCGTGTTCCTGTCCGGATCCGGTGCCGGTGACGCGGCGGAGTCGCTCGACGACGCCCGTCCGCCGCTCGATCTGATCGCGCTGCGGCACGCGGCCGAGGGACCGTTTCTCGACATCAGCGGGTCGGTGCGCAACCCGCCGGCGGCGGCCGGCGCCGCGCGGCTGTCGGTCGTCGCGATGGCGTTCGACGAAGCCGGAACGCTGGTCGCCACGCGCCGGACACCCGTGGAGACTCCCTCGCTCCCGCCCGGCGCCGACTCCCCGTTCACCATTCGTCTGCTGGCCGCCGGCATCAGCCGGTACCGGATCAGCTTTCTGCTGGACGAAACGACGATTCCGCATATCGATCGCCGCTCGGGCGTGCAACCTCCGGTCCCCGTGGGAGATGCGTCATGAGACACGCGTGCGCCGCCACAAGGTCGATTCCAGCCCTCCTCTCCGCCGTTCTGGTGACCGGTCTCGCGGCCACGGCGCCCGTGGCGGCCGCCGCCCAGGACGCGGATCGGCCCGCCTTCCGGTTCCGCACCGGCGTCGACCTGATCAACGTGAGCGCCACGGTGACCGACCGCCGCGGGCGCTTCGTGTCCGGCCTGGACAAGGACGACTTCCTCGTTTACGAGGACGGCGTGCCGCAGACCCTCACCCACTTCAGCCGCGAACGGGTACCCGTGAGCCTGGGCATCGTGCTCGACACCAGCGGCAGCATGGAGGGCGAGCGGATGGCGGCCGCGCGGAGCGCCCTCGACCGCTTCCTCTTCGACCTGCTCGGCCCGGACGACGAGTTCTTCCTGTATCGGTTCAACTACCAGCCGCGGCTCGTGCACGACTGGACCAACGACCCCGAACGGGTGAGCCGCGCGCTCGGCGGCATTCGCCCCCGCGGGGGCACCGCACTCTACGATGCGGTGGCCGACGCGGTGATGCTGGCCGAGCAGGGGCGGCACCGCAAGAAGGCGGTGGTCGTCATCTCGGACGGCAACGACACGAACAGCGAGATCCGCGTCCGCGACCTGCAAAGGTTGATTCGCGAGACCGAGGTGATGGTCTACGCCGTCGGCATCGACAGCCCGGGGCCGTCCCGGTCCCGCGGCGGCCGGCCGCCGGCCCCGCGCACGCGCCCGCCCGTGCGGGTCCCCTTCCCGATTCCCGGCGGCGGCGGGAGGGGACGCCTGCCGATCCCGCCGACGACCCGCGCGCCCGGCGGCGGCGTGGTGTTCGGCGCCATTGACCGCGTCAACGCGTCCGCGCTGCGGGACCTGACCGACGACAGCGGCGGCCGGACGGAGGTCATCCGCGGCGCCGGCGACCTCGCTGCCGCCACCGCGGGCATCGCCGACGAGCTGAGCCGCCAGTACTTCCTCGCCTATCCGGCGCCGGGCCACGCCGACGGACGCTGGCACGAGATCGAGGTCGAGATCCGGGACTCGCGGTATCGCGTCCGGGCGCGCCGGGGCTACATCGCGACGCCGTAGGGATACACTCCTACCCGCGCGATGGACGCCACCGACACCGTCTTCCTCATCGACGGCAGCTCCCAGATGTATCGCGCGTATCACGCGATACGCGGACTGAGCGCACCGGACGGGCGGCCGACGAACGCGGTCTATGGCTTCGTCACGATGCTCCGAAAGCTGATCGCGGACCAGCGGCCGGCGCTCGTCGCCGCCGCCTTCGACGTCCGGGGACCGACCTTCCGGAACGAGCTCGCCGCCGACTACAAGGCGAATCGCGCGCCCATGCCGCCCGACCTGCGCGAGCAGGTGCCGCACGTGCACGAGGCTTGCGCGGCGCTGGGCGTGCCGGTGCTCACGTACGAGACGTTCGAGGCCGACGACGTCATCGGGACACTGGCCGTGCAGGCCCGCGCCGCCGGTTTTCGGGTGGCCATCGTCACCGGCGACAAGGACTTCTTCCAGCTCGTGGGCGACGGCGTATCCGTCTTCAATCCGCGCGACCCCGGCACCTGGTACGACACCGACGGCGTGCAGGCGAAGTTCGGCGTCCGTCCCGGGCAGGTGATCGACGTCCTCGCCCTGATGGGCGACTCGGTCGACAACGTGAAGGGCGTTCCCGGCATCGGCGAGAAGGGCGCCCGCGAGCTGATCGCGGCGCACGGCTCTCTCGACGCGCTGCTGGCGCACACGGCCGACGTCAAGAAGAAGCGGCAACGAACGGCGCTCGAGCAGCACGCGGACGACGCGCGCAGGAGCCGCGAGCTGGTCACCATCCGCACCGATGTCCCGGTCCCGTTCGAGCCGGACACGCTGCGCTACCGCGGCCCGTCGCCGGATCTCTGCTTCACGCTCTTCAGCTCGCTGGGCTTCCGGACGCTCGTCGCCGAGTACGCGCCGACCGCGACGACGATCGAGAAGGACTACGGCGTGGTGCGGTCGGAGGCGGAGCTTTCCGAATTGCTCGACGCCGTCGGGCGCGCCGGGCGGGTCGGCCTCGGGGTGGTGGCCGGCGAGCCGGACGCGATGCGCGCCGACCTGGTCGGCATCGCGCTCTCGGCCGGGCCCGGTCACGCCCGCTACGTGCCGCTCGGGCACCGGACGCTGGAAGCGGACACCGGCATGGGACGCGAGGCGTTGCTCGGCGCGCTGGCGAAGCCGCTTGCCGACGCCGGCGTGGCGAAGGCGGGCCACGACCTGAAGCGGGCCGCTCTCGTCCTCGGCCGCCATGGCGTCCGGCTGGCGGGACTCGATGTCGACACGCTGCTCGCCAGCTATCTTCTCGACGCCACCCGGCCGGACCACGACCTCGGCGACCTCGCCCTGGAGAAGATCGGCTACAAGGCAATCGCGTCGGAGGACGTCTTCGGCAAGGGAGCCAAGGCGCAGAGTCCCGCCGACCTGCCCGTGGAGGCGGTGGTCGACTACGCCGGCGAGCGCAGCGACCTGGCGCTGCAGGTCGCGGACCATCTCCGCGCACAGCTCGAACGCGACGGGCTCGAGCCCCTCTACCGGGACCTCGAGTTGCCGCTCGTGCCGGTGCTCGCCGACCTGGAGCGCGCCGGCGTCCGACTCGACACCGACGCGCTGGCCGCACAATCGGTCGCGATGGACGCGCAACTTTCGGCGTTGCAGGACGAAATCCACGAGTTGGCCGGGGAGCCGTTCAACGTCAACTCGCCGCGCCAGCTCTCGACCATCCTGTTCGAGAAGCTGCAGCTACCGTCCCGCAAGCGCACCGGGAAGACGAAGGTCGCCTCCACGTCGGTGGACGTGCTCGAAGAGCTCGCCCTCGTCCACGATCTCCCGCGCAAGGTGCTGGAGTGGCGCAGCCTCGCGAAGCTCAAGGGGACCTACATCGACGCGCTGCCGCAACTCGTCAATCCCGAGACCGGGCGGCTGCATACGTCGTTCGCCCAGGCCGTGGCGGCGACCGGACGGCTCAGCAGCCACGACCCGAACCTGCAGAACATCCCGATCCGCACCGCCGTCGGGCGCGAGATCCGCGGCGCCTTCACCGCACCGCCCGGATCCGCCCTGATCTCCGCCGACTATTCGCAGATCGAGCTGCGGGTGCTGGCGCACCTTTCCGGCGACCCGAACCTGAGCGGCGCCTTCGAGCGGGGCGAGGACATCCACGACCGTACCGCGTTCAAGGTCTTCGGGGCCGACAGCGGACTCGACCCGCACGAGCTGCGGCGGCGGGCCAAGATCATCAACTACGCCCTGCTCTACGGCAAGACCGCCTTCACCCTATCGAAGGACATCGGGGTCGCTCCCAAGGCCGCGCAGACGTTCATCGACGCCTACTTCGAGGGCTTTCCCGCCGTGCGCGCCTACCTGGAGCGCACGCTCGAGACCGCGCGTGAGACCGGTGTCGTGACCACGATGCTCGACCGGCGGCGGCGCGTGCCCGACATCGCGAGCCGCAACGGCCAGCTCCGGAGCGCCGCCGAGCGGGTCGCCGTGAACATGCCCATCCAGGGCAGCGCGGCCGACATCCTGAAGCGCGCGATGATCAACGTGCACGCGGCGCTGCCGCCGGACGCCCGGATGATCCTGACCGTCCACGACGAGTTGCTGTTCGAGGCCCCCGAGTCGGATGCCCGGGAGATCGCCGACCTGGTCCGGATGAAGATGGAGTCCGCCGTCGAGCTGTCTGTGCCGCTGACCGTCGACGTAGGAATCGGACGGAACTGGAAGGAAGCGAAGGGCTGAGCGGGGCGCGTCGAGAGCCGACGCGCCCCGTGCGTACTACTCCTCCTTGTGCAAGTCCATATCTCCCTCGTCGTCGGAGACGCAGTCGTCGGTGTGCCAGTCGCCCTCCAGTTCGTCCTCCGTGAACTCGACGTGGGCGTGGACCACGCAGTCGTGGCCAAGGACGTCGTGGAACGCCTCTGCGAACCCGAACTCGAGATCGGCGTGCGCTTCTCCTTCTTCCACCATGCCCATCACGGGACCCCCGAGCTCCTCATCGGTCGACATGCCTGCCGCCATGAGCAGCGCGGCGATCGCCTCGGGCATCTCCTCCATGTGCCAGTCGCCGGTCACGTCCATGCCGGTCTGCATCAGGTGCACATGCGCGTCGCCGTCGATCAGCATGCCATGGACGTGTCCGTGCCACTCGCCGGTAATCATCACCGGCTCGGGTTCGGGCTCGGGCGCCGGCGGCGGTGTCGGCGTCGGCGCCGTCGGGGCGGGGTCATCGCCACAGGCGGCGCCCATCAGCGCAAAGCAGAGAACGACAGCCCAGCGGGCACGGTTGCTCTTGAACATGAAACGATCCTTTGCCTTTCTGCAAGCGCCCCGCCCTCCCTCGGGGCCTTGCCGGGGGTAGCGCCGCTCAGAGGCTGAGCGGCGCCGTGTTGAGTAATCCCGTGCTGTCGCCGAGCTTCTCGGCCGGCACGCCGGCCTTGTCGAGCACCGTCAAAAGCAGGTTCGTATAGGGCGTGTCCGCCGCGTAGGCACGGTGCCGTCCGCCGTGCAGCCGCCCGCCGCCGCCGCCCGCCACGAGGCACGGCAGATTCGTGTGCTCGTGGAGGTTTCCGTTCCCGATACCGCCGCCGTAGACGATCATCGAGTGATCCAGCAGGTTGCCGTCGCCGTCCGGCGTCTCCCGCAGCTTGCCGAGCAGGTACGAGAGCACCTGGACGTGATACGTGTCGATCTTCGCCTTCTTGGCGATGTACTCCGGGTCGTTGCGATGATGCGAGACGGTGTGGTGCTGGTCCGGCACCCCGATCTGCGGGTAGGGCCGCGGACTCGCCTCGCGCGCCATCATCAGCGTGAAGACCCGCGTGACGTCGGCCTGGAACGCCAGCGCCTGCAGATCGAACATCAGCTTGGCGTGATCCTCGAAGGTCTCGGGGATGTCGACCGGCCGCTCCGGCAACTCGACGAAAGACTCGTCGCCGCGCGACTCGGATCGCTGTACCCGCTGCTCGACATCGCGCACCGCGTCGAGGTACTCGTCCAGCTTGTTGCGGTCGTTCGGGCCGAGCGTCCCGCCGAGCCGCGCGACCTCGGCGGTCACCGAGTCGAGGATGCTCCCGGTCTGCCGGACCACCGCCAGGCGGTCGGCGGCGCTGCCGCCCTCGCCGAACAGCCGCTCGAAGACGACGCGCGGGTGCGCCTCCATGTCCAGCGGCGTGGTCTCGTTGCGCCAGGAAATCGTGTTCGAGTAGAAACAGTCGCCGGTGTCGCAGGCGATGGCGGTCGGCTGCTCCAGGGCCAGCTCCAGCGACGGCAGCGGCGTCTCCTTGCCGAACTCGCGCGCCGCGATCTGGTCCGCCGTGATGCCGAGCTTGATCTCGGTCGGCCCCTGGCGCCCGCGGCGCTCCCAGGCATGGACGCCGCTCAGCCAGGCGGCGGTGGCCCGCGGATGGTCGCCGTTGCCGTCGCCGAACGAATCGGCCTGCCGGTGCGCCAGCCCGCTCAGGACCAGCACCTGATCGCGGAACGGCTCGAGCGGACTCAGGATCCGCGAGAATTCGAACCCGCGGCCGGTCTGGGCGGGCACCCACTGCTCCTGGATGACGCCGTTCGGGATGTAGATGAACCCGAGCCGCCGGGCCGGCGCGGCCGCGGCGCGCGCCGCCGAGGACGCGGCCGGCACCATGGCGTCGAGGAACGGGAGGGCCAGCGTGGCGCCCACGCCGCGCAGGAACGTCCGCCGGGGCAGGGCTTTCTGCGTGATGATCATGATTGCGACATCCTCATCTGAAACGGCGTGCTCCGAACGATGCCCAGGACGATGGACGAGAAACGATAGTCGTTCTCCGCCGCCTCGCGCACGATGGCGCGGACGGCGGGCATGTCGTACGACTCGACGTTGCGGCCGAGCGCGTAGGTCAACAGCTTCTCGGTGACGGTGGCGACGAACCGCTCCGGCTCGCGCAGCAGCGCCCCCCGCATCCCGCCCGGGCCTTCGAACGAGGTGCCGTCCGGCAACACGCCCGAGGCGTCGATGGCGTCGTTCGACTCGCTGCGCACGCGCCAGCGGCCCACCGCGTCGAAGTTCTCCAGGGCGAAGCCGAGCGGGTCCATCTGGGCGTGGCAACTCGCGCAGGCCGGGTTGGCGCGATGCCGCTCCATCGCGGCCCGCATCGAGAGCGCCGCGCCGTCGTCGGTCCTCTCCGCCAGGGCCGGAATGTCGGGCGGCGGGGGCGGCGGCGGCGACGCCAGCAGGTTCTCCAGGATCCACTTGCCGCGCAGCACGGGCGAGGTGCGCGTGGCGTAGGAGGTCAGAGTCAGGATGCCGCCCTGCCCCAGCAATCCGCGCCGCGCCGTGCCGTCCAGCGATACGCGCCGGAAGTGGCTGCCGTAGACGTGCGGGATCCCGTAGTGCTTCGCGAGCCGCTCGTTGAGGAAGGTGTAGTCGGCGGTCAGCAACTCGCTGACGCCGCGGTCCTCGCGCAGCACGCTGTCCATGAACAGCGCGGTCTCTCGCTGGAACGCCTGGCGCAGGTTCTCGTCGAACCCGGGGAAAAAGCCGGGGTCCGGCTCCTTGGCCGCGACGTCCCGCAGGTAGAGCCACTGCTCGGCGAAGTTGTCGATCAACGCGCGGGAGCGGCGGTCGCCGAGCATCCGCTGCACCTGCGCCTCGAGCACCGCGGGGTCGCTCAGGGTGCCGTCGATGGCGTGCGCGAGGAGCTCGTCGTCGGGAATGCTGCTCCAGAGGAAGAACGACAGGCGCGAAGCGAGCTCGAGGTCGCTGACGCGGTACGGCGCGCCGGGGGCGACATCCCCGGGGTCGCGCTCGACGCGGAAGAGGAACTCGGGGCTGACGAGCATCCGTTCCAGAGCCCGCTGGACGCCGCGGTCGAACCCACCCTCCGCGCCGCCCTCCTCGTAGAAAGGCAGCAGCAGGTCGAGGTCGGCCTCCGTCACCGGGCGGCGGTAGGCGCGGCGCGCCAGGGCGGAGAGAATCTCGCGCGCGCACGGCTCGGCCGCCGTGACGCCGCCGTCCGGGCGGCAGGTGAAGATGCGCTCGCGGCTCGGCGTGTCGCCGGCCCCGTCGACCCCGTAGGGTCCGCTGAGCGTCACCGTCGAGATGGCCGGCTCGCGACGTTGCCCGCGACGCGACGCGCGTACCAGGCCCTCGTGCCGGGCCCCGGTCTTCTGCAGGAAGGCCACGGCGATCTCGCGCGGCCCCGCCCCGAGCGGCACCCGCACGTCGACCGGCGGCTCGGCCTCGAACGCGAACACGCCGCTCGCCCCCCGCACCAGCGGCCGGCCGCCGATGCTGAACAGGCTGACGCGCTCGCCGTCGACGCTCACCTCCACCGCATGTTCCTCGCGGGCGGCCTGGGCGAACTCGACCGTCAGCACGTACTCGCCGTCCGCCGGCAGGTGGCTGCGGATAACCGTCCCGCCCCGGGTGCCGAGGGGCAGGCCGTCGAGGTGGCTGTCCTGGATCAGGTCGCGGTCGAGCTGGTAGCGGTCGACGATCGGCGGCATGCTCGTGTCGCCGACGGCCAGGCGGCTGATCCTGCGCGCGGCGGCCAGGTAGCGCTCGAGGGTCGACGGAGAAACGAACAACAGCTCGGCGAGGTTGTCGAAGCCGCTGGTGACGTTGTCGGCCGGCAGCAGGGTCGAGACGTCGAACTCCTTCGGTAGATCATCGAGGGCCAACAGGTCGCGCACGGCATTCTGGTACTCGGTGCGGCTGAGGCGGTGCAGCGCGGGGCGCCGCCCCGGATTGGGGGCGGCGGCGGCGGCCCGGTCGAGCTCTTCCTCCAGCCAGCCGACGACCTCGCCGTACGTGGCCTCATCCGGCCGGGGACGGCCGACCGGCGGCATCGTCCGCGCCTCGAGCTTGCGGATGACGCGCTCCCACGCGTCGGAGTCCTCCCCTACGTGACTCGCATCGAGCGCATCGAGCGCGAGGCCGGCGGTGCGCAACTGCGAGACCAGCATCGACGGCGCCGTACCGCGGCCGTTGACGATGCGCTCGTTGTGACAGGTCACGCAGTAGCGATTGAGTGTCGCCTCCACGGACGCGGCGTTCACCCCACCCTCCGCGGCGGCCGGCGCCGACATGGCCGGCGACGCTGATGCGAGCAGGCAGCCCGAAGCCACCGCCGCCACCGCGCTCCGAACCCGGCGCAAGGCCCGCTCGTCTCGCCGCGTCGTCATCACACCACCCCTCGGCACTGGCTACGGGAGGACCGATCCTCGGAAGACGCTCGTTGAATCCCGACGGCTCGCGGCTCTCGGCGGACCGGCCCGAGCGCACGCGTCCGCAGAAATTCGCCCAGCTTCGATTTCGTTACCTGCCCTTTGTACGCTTCTCGCCGGGTGTTGTCAACGCAGACGCGAAGCGATAGCGCCGCCAAAAGGGGTCGCAGGATTCCGCGTGCGGCCCCAGCCCACGCCCCAGGACCCGGCGCCTCGGACCGCACCGCGTTGCGTTCTACGGCGCAATCTCCTAGCATCCGCAATTGTCTATAAACGCGAGGCGCGATGCATCGCCGGTCGGATGCCGCGGGCGCTGGCCACGGGCCGCCGGAACCTGGGAGGGATGTCTCATGCGCGAAGAACGGGGCCGCCAGCCGTCCATGCTCGTCGCGGCTGCACTCGTCGCCGGTACGATGGTCCTGCCCTGGACCGCCGCGGCCGCCGATGCGCCGCTAATCGAGGCCGCCCGCGCGGGCGATGCCGCTCGGGTAGCGGCCCTGCTCGCGGCGGGAGCCGACGCGGCGTCCGCAACCGCGGACGGCACCTCGGCGCTGCACTGGGCGGCTCGCGCCGCGTCGGCGGAAGCCGTCGGGCGCCTGCTCACGGCCGGCGCCGACGCGAAGAGAGCGAACCGCTACGGCGTCACCCCGCTCGCACTCGCGGCGGAGAGCGGCGAGCCGGCAGTCGTCGGCGCACTGCTGGCAGCCGGGGCCGACCCGAATACCGCTACCCAGGCGGGTGAGACCGTCCTGATGGTAGCTGCGCGGACCGGGCGCGTTCCGGTGCTCGATCAGCTCCTCGCAGCCGGCGCCGCGGTCGACGCCACCGAGAGCTGGCGCGGCCAGACCGCCTTGATGTGGGCCGCCGCCGAGAACAACGCGGACGCGGTCGCGCGGCTGCTCGCGGGCGGCGCCGACGTCGAGGCGCGCTCGAGCACCGGACTGACGCCGCTGCTGTTCGCGGTCCGCGAGGGGCAGATCGACGCCGCCCGGACGCTGCTGGCCGCCGGCGCCGACGTCAACGCCGGGGTGAACAACACGACGGCGAGCACCGGCTCCTACTCGCCGGCCGCCACCGGCCACACGTCGCCGCTGGCGCTCGCCATCATCAACGCGCACTACGAGCTGGCCGCGTCGCTGCTCGATGCAGGGGCGGACCCGAACGCCTACGATGCGCGCGGCTCGCTGCTCCATGCCCTGGCCTGGATCCGCCGCCCCGGCTCGGGCCGGCCGCCGGCCCCGACGGGGAATCTCGCCAGCCTCGACCTGGCCCGGCGCCTGCTCGCGGAGGGCGCCAATCCGAACGTGCGCATCGCGTGGCGGGAGATCCCGTTCGAGGTCGACCTGGGCATCGTCAAGCCGCCGCCCAACATCTCGGTCGGCCGCAACTTCATCAGCTTCGTCGGCGCGACGCCGTTCTACCTGGCCGCCAAGCACGCGGACCTGGACCTGATGAAGCTGCTGGTCGACTACGGCGCCGACCCGCTGGCCGCGACCGGCCAGGGCGTGACCCCGCTGATGGCGGCGTCCGGCCTCGGGTTCTGGGACGGCGAGAGCCCCGGTCCGCTCAACGGCACCCCCGAGCGGGTGCGGCTCGAGGCGGTGAGGATGACCCTCGCCCTCGGCAACGACCTGCACGCGGTGACCGACTTCGGCGACACGAAGCTGGAGGGCGACGGGGTGGACCTGCTGCTGCGCCACCCGCTGAACCTGCTGCAGATGGACGCGCAGCGCGACCGCGGGGACATGCGCTGGGGCGGCTGCACGGCGCTGCACGGCGCGGCGATGATGGGCTCGAACCTGATCGTGCAGTACCTGATCGACCAGGGGGCGGACATCAACGCGCGCAACGCGATCGGCTGGACGCCCCGGATGGTGGCCGAGGGCGTCTTCGTGGCGAATACGGAGAAGGCGTGGCCGGAGACGGTGGCGCTGCTCAGTGAACTCGGCGGAGAAACGGTGGAACGACGATGACCATGACAAGACTGGGAAGCCTGACGGCCGCGCTGGCGTGCGCGGCGCTCGTCGCCGCCGCGGCGCCGGGAACGATCGCGGTGGAAGCGGCGGACAACGACGGCGTCATTCGCGGCACCGTCACCAGCGCCAACGGCCCCGAGGCGGGCGTCTGGGTGATCGCCGAAACGGACGAGCTCGAGACGGTGTTCCGCAAGATCGTCGTCACCGGCGACGACGGGCAGTACGTGCTGCCGGAGCTGCCGGACGCGACCTTCGACGTCTGGGTCCGCGGCTACGGGCTGGTCGACTCCGAGCCGGTCGCCGGGCGGCCGGACCAGGAGCTCGACCTCACCGCGGTGGTGGCCGCGACCCCCCAGGAAGCGGCGCAGGTCTACCCCTCCACCTACTGGCTGTCGCTCATCAACCTGCCCGCCGCGCACGAGTTCCCGGGCACCGGTCCCGAGGGCAACGGCATCAACCCGCAGATGGGCAGCCAGGCCGAGTGGATCAACAACCTGAAGGGCTGCCAGCGCTGCCACCAGGTGGGCAACAAGCGCACGCGCGAGATCCCGGACCTCGACGACTTCGATTCCGCCCGCTCCGCCTGGGCGGACCGGGTACAGCGCGGGCAGCGGGGCTCGCTGATGAACAGCTTCGTCACCCGCTTCGGCCCCGACGCCGGCCTCGACATGCTGGTCGACTGGACGGATCGCATCGCCGCCGGCGAGGCGCCCCCGCCCCCGCCCCGGCCGCAGGGCATCGAGCGCAACGTCGTGCTCACGATGTGGAACTGGGGCGACAACGTCGCCTTCGTCCACGACGAGATCGCGACCGATAAGCGCAACCCGCGCGTCAACGCGAACGGGCCGCTTTACGGCGTGGACATCGGCAACGACTTCCTGCTGGTGACCGACACGCTCGAGCACAGCTCGAAGATGATCAAGATCCCGCTGCGCGAGAACGACCCGCCGGTCCCGTCGATGTTCCAGACCGAGGGCTTCAGGCCATGGCGCGACTTCGGGGCCGAGGCGGTCTGGAACGATCCCGCCAACCCCCACAACCCGATGATCGACGCCACGGGGCGCGTCTGGCTGACCACGCGGGTCCGCCACCCGAACAACCCCGACTGGTGCCGCGAAGGGTCGGACAACGCCTACGCGCAGTACTTCCCCGTCGACCGGGCCGGCCGCCACACCGGCTACTACGATCCGGAGACCGAGGAATTCGTGCTCATCGGCACCTGCTACGGCACGCACCACCTGCAGTTCGCCGAGGACGCCAACGACACGCTGTACTTCAGCGGCGGCGGCGCCGTCATCGGCTGGCTCGACACGAAGGTCTACGACGAGACCGGCGACGAGCAGCTCGCCCAGGGCTGGTGCCCGACCGTCATCGACACCAACGGCGACGGCGTCATCACGAAGCCGTGGAACGAGCCGGCCCCGCGCGGCAGCCGCGAGGAGCCGCCGTTCGACCCGGCCCTCGACACGCGCGTGCGGGTCGGCGCCTACGGCATCATCGCCAACCCGCTCGACGACGCGGTCTGGATCGTCTCGGACGACTTCCCCGGCCGGATGCTGCGCCTCGAGCGCGGCGACAACCCGCCGGAGACCTGCATCAGCGAGCTCTACACGGTGCCGGTGGAGAAGGGCTACCGCACCCGCGGCCTCGACGTCGACCGTAACGGCGTGCTGTGGACCGCACTGGCCGGCAGCAGCCACTTCGCCTCGTTCGACCGCAGCGCGTGCACCGTCTTCGGCGGCCCCGAGGCACGCGACGGGCGGCAGTGCGACGCCGGCTGGTCCTTCTACAAGGCGCCGGGCCCGAACTTCCGCGACACCGACATCGGAACCGACTTCCACTATTACAACTGGGTCGACCAGTTCAACACGCTCGGCCTCGGCGAGAACATCCCGATCGCCAACGGATCGAGCTCGGACTCGCTGCTGGCCCTCGATCCGGAGACCGGCGAGTGGACCATCCTGCGCGTCCCGTATCCGCAGGGCTTCCACAGCCGCGGGCTCGACGGTCGCATCGACGATCCCGACGCCGGCTGGAAGGGCCGCGGCGTCTACGCCACCTACGGGGCGGACGCGGCGTGGCACGTGGAAGGCGGCCCGGTGGAGCCGGGGAACCTGGTGAAGTTCCAGATCCGGCCGGACCCGCTGGCGCACTGAGGTCGGCTACTGCGGTTCGTGTCGTTTCCCACAGCCCGACCGTCCGGACCTCCGGGGCGGTCGGGCTGCTGTTCGTACCGGCCATGCCCACTTCTGCTGGTTGTCGTCTGCACACCAGGGGAGAAAGACGCCGTTGACGCGAACACCTGCTCCGATGTACGATTCATTCCTCGTACGACTCCCCGGCGTTCAGCCGGTTGGGCGGCCTAAATGGCCGCCTTTTCCATGTGTGCTCGCAAGCCCCGAACCATCGTGTACGTGGACGGCTTCAACTTCTACTATGGAGTCGTCAAGAACACCGGTTACAAGTGGCTCGATTTCGAACGGTACTTCACACGTCTCCGCGCCAACGACGACATTCGAAGGATCAAGTACTTCACGGCACTTGTAGAACCGGGTGCTCGCCGCGTACGTCAAGAGACCTTCCTGAACGCTCTGCAGACGCGCCCGCTCATCGAGACGATTCTGGGACGCTTCAAACGGAAGCGGGTCAAGTGCATGTACCCCGCTTGCACGACAACCGGGCTCGGCGACCGTGTGTTCGACGTGCCGGAAGAGAAGCGCACGGACGTCAACATCGCCATCCACATGCTCGACGACGCCTATCAAGGCTCGTGCGAGCAGCAGATACTCGTGAGCGGCGATTCTGACCTGGTTCCGGCGCTGCAGATGGTCCGGCACCGCTTCCCGGCCATCGGGACGGTCGTCTATGTCCCAGCGAGAACGCAGACCAGGGTAGAGCTTTCGAGCTCCGAGGAGCGGCCCACCACCACCGAGACCTTCCGCTGACGTTGCTGGCGAAGGCACAATTCCCTGCACTGGTTGCGGACGGTACTGGTGGGTTTATCGAGAAACCAGCCGAGTGGTAGATGCTGCTCGTCTCGGCTGTGGCGTCTGCCGGCGGAGCGCGAACGGAACCGGCGCCGTGCTCGACGATTCCAGCTACTCGGCCAGGGCGATGGCCGGCGCGATACGGGCGGCGCGCAGCGCGGGGGCCAGGCCGGCGAGCAGGATGACCAGCACGATTGTCCCCGTCACGGCGACGAACGTCGCCGGATCGCGCGGCGCCACGCCGAACAGGAACTGCTCGACGAGGCCGGTGAGTGCGAACGTCGCCCCGACGCCGGCCGCGGTTCCGACGCCGGCATGGAGCAGCGTTCTCGACAACACCGTTCCGACAATCGCCGCGCTGCTCGCCCCGAGAGCGATCCGGATGCCGACCTCCCGCGTCCGGCGGGTCACGGCGTACGCGACCGAGCCGTAGACCCCCATGATCGCCAGGACCAGCGCCAGGCCGCCCAGTCCACTCAGCAACGAGGCGCCCATCTGCTGCGGCATCGCGAGGGTCAGAACGCGGTGCTCCAGCGTGGACGCTCCGAGGATCGGCACGCCCGGGTCGAAGGCGCGGATCTCCCGCTGCAGCAGGGAAACGAGGGAACCGGCGTCGCGGGAGGCGCGGCCGATGATGGTTCCGTTGAAGCTGGCGAGTTCGCGATTCTGCGCCCACGGAAGGTAGATGGCGAATCCCCCGACCTCACGGAACCCGCGGTACTTGCCGTCGCTGACGACGCCCACCACCAGCACGTCCTGCAGCGGCATGGAGGTGAAGCGCTCGCCGAGAGGGCTCCGGCCCGGCCAGAGCTGCCGAGCGAGGGATTCATTGACGAGCGCTACCGGCTGCGCCCCCGCGACGTCCCGTTCGCCGATGTCCCGCCCCGACCGCAGCGCCAACCCCACAGTCGGGAGGTACTCCGGACCACAGAAGAAGACATGGGCCATTCGAAGCAGGTGCTGCGTATCCCCGCGAACATCGACCTGCCGAACGCCCGGCGAGTTGCCCGCCAGCGGAAGACCGCCGAAGGTCACGCGCTCGACGCCCGGAACCGCGCCCATCCGAGCGACCAGCGACTCGTAGAAGCTCGCCACCCGCGCTCCCTCGTAGCGCGACGTCGAGAAGTTCACCGACGCATAGAAGATCCGGTCGACATCGACGCCGACGTCCGCCGTCACGGCGGCGCGCAAGCTGCGGACGAACAGCGCCGCCCCGATCACGAGCACGAGGGTCATTGCGACCTGTCCCGCCAACAGCACCGCGCGCATGCGCCCGGCTCCTGCGCGCCCGCCCATCGGGTGCCCCTGCAATACGGGCAGGGCCTCGATGCGCAGGATCTGCAGCGCCGGCATGAGTCCGCAGAGAAGTGCTGTCGCGACAGCCGCAACCAGACCGCAAGCCACCAGCGACCCGGACCACTCGAAGTCCAGCGCGCCAATCGAAACGCCTCCCGGCAGCACGAACCGGCCCACCACCTGCAACAGCCAGACCGAGACCAGCAGGCCGGCGAGCGAACCGCTGCCCGCGAGCAGGAACGTCTCGGTGAGAAAGAGCCGCAGCAGGCGGAACCGGCTCACGCCGAGAGCCACCCGGATCGCGGCCTCCCCCCGCCGGTGCTCGTTCCGCGCCAGCATCAGCCCGGCCAGATTCGCGCACCCCACGAGGAGAACCAGACCGACCACGGCGACGAGCAGGCCGACGAAGCGTTCCGTCTCCGCCCGGGACCGGAACGGCAGGGCCGCCGACGCGGTCGGCACGAGCGTCACCGCTTCGGACTCCTCGGCCGCGGAGCGCGGGGCGGCGAGCACGGTGAGCCCCGCTTCGGCGCGGGCGGCGCTCACTCCCGGTCTCAGCTTTCCGGTGATGAGATCCAAAGCTCGGGCGAGAACCCCAGGCCATCGATCGTGATGACGGTATCGGCAAGGTAGTTCGACGGCGGCAGGACCAGAGGCGCCGCCCGCAGCGGCAGGAAGAGGTCGGCCGGGCGAGTCAGATCCAGGCCGCGAAACCCCCTGGGCAGGACGCCCACCACGGTCGCGTCGCGGTCGCCTGCCCGTACGCGGGCGCCGAGCACGTTCGGGTCCGCGCCGAGCCGCGAACGCCAGAAAGCGTCGGTCAGGACGACGACCGGGTCCGCGCCGAGCCGGTGTTCCGACGTCGCGAAGCCGCGGCCGAGGACCGGCCGCGCGCCCACCACCTCGAAGAACCGCTCCGTCACGAAGCCGGCGGAAACCACGCGGGCGCCGGCCGGCGTGGTCACGCGCGCACCACGGACTCCGCTTCCGGCCACGCCCTCGAACAGCTCCCCGGATGCCTCTCGAATCCGTTCGAACTCCGGGTACACGAACCCGCGGGATACGCCATCCTCGAAGTGCCTCTGCAGCGTGACGGTCCGATCCGGATCCTCCAGCGGGAGCGGCCGCAGCAGCACCGCGTCGAGGAGTGCCAGGACCGCGATCGTCGCCCCCGTGCCGACGCCGAGCGTCAGCACGTTCGCGGCGGTGAACCCGGGGCTGCGCAACAGCGACCGGCATCCGTAGCGGAGATCGGCGAGCACCAGGACCTCTACGATTCATCGCAAGCGCGGCCGGCGCAACGGACGCCGCCGTCGGTCAGAGACGAACCCGACGATCGTCGTCTGCGGCTCCGATTGCCGGCCAGCCGGGCCTGCCGGAAGTCTACGCCGCTTCTGCGGCGCAGAACTCCCGACCTGACCGACCGTCGTTCCCACGCCGGCGGGCACGGCTTCTTCCATACCACCCTGCGACGCGTTCCCCCCGCGTCCGCCGCCGGCCGGCCTATAATCGGCGCTCTCCGTATCGCAACGGACACCTAACACGTTCAACCGGAGGCAACGATGCGCAAGTGGCAGATTCTCGCGTTCGTCGGGTTCACGTTCGGGATCATCGGCAGCGGCTGGGCGATCGCCGAGCAGCAGCGCGCGGCATCCCAGGTCTACGAGCTGCGCGTCTACAAGACGACGCCGGGCAACCGGGAGGCGCTGGCGAACCGCTTCCGCGACCACACGGCGGCGATGTTCGAGCGGGCCGGCATGACGAACGTCGGCTACTGGAACGCGGTGACGGGCGACGACGTCGAGGATACCTTCGTCTACATGCTCGCGTATCCATCCCGCGAGGCGCGCGACGAGATGTGGCGGGAGCTCGCCACCTTCGAGGACTTCCAGGAGATCATCATCGCGGTCGAGCGGGACGAGAACCGCGCGCTGGTCGACAGCATCCGCGCGCGGATCCTGGAGCCGACATCGTACTCTGCGCTGAAGTAGCCCCCGGGCGGGCCGCCAAACGGTAGTCCCGCGTCGTGGGAGTCTGCGCCGCCGAGAGCCTGACGCAGACACAGTGGGACAAGGGTCTGCGCACAGAAACCACGGAGCGCGGACGGTTGCGCTGAACAGATCGCACCCGCGTGGTAACCTTGCAATTACGGATCATCGATCCCGAATTGCAAGGTGATAACCAGATCCCTCGCCGCAATCGTCACCGCCCGCCTCCGCCAGTTTCCCGCCGTCGCCCTGATCGGGCCGCGGCAGGTCGGCAAGACGACCCTGGCGCGCTGGCTGGCCGGGACCGCCGACAGCGTGTACCTCGACCTGGAGGACCCCGCCGACCTGGCGAAGCTTGACGATGCGGCCGGCTACCTGCGCACCCTGCCCCGCGGGCTCGTGGTGATCGACGAAGTGCAGCGCGCGCCCGGGCTGTTCCAACTGCTGCGCGTACTCGTTGACGAACGGATTCGGGCCGGCGAAGCGGCCGGACAGTTCCTCTTGCTCGGATCGGCCGCTCCGGATCTGCTGCGGCAGTCCGGCGAGAGCCTGGCGGGACGCATCGCGTACCTCGAGCTCTCCCCCCTGGACGTTCGCGAAACGGGCGGCGACCTCGCATCGCGGTTGTGGGTTCGCGGCGGATTCCCCCCGAGCTTGCTGGCGGAGAGTGACTGGGCGAGTGCCGAGTGGCGGGAGCAGTTCATTCGCACCTACCTGGAGCGGGACGTCCCGCAGTTGGGGCCGCGCGTGCCGTCCGAGACGCTGCGGCGGCTCTGGACCATGCTCGCGCACGGACAGGGAAGCCTGCTGAACCTGGCCGCCCTTGCACGCTCGTTGGCCATCGACGGCAAGACCGTGGCGCGATACGTCGACCTGCTGGCCGACTTGTTCCTGGTGCGCCGCCTGCCGCCCTTCCACGCCAACGTCCGCAAACGGCTCGTCAAGTCCCCGAAGGTCTACGTGCGCGACAGCGGCCTCGTGCACGCGTTGCTCCGCCTCGACGACAAGGACAGCGTGCTCGGTCATCCGGTCGCCGGCGCAAGCTGGGAGGGCTTCGTGCTGGAAACACTGATCCGGGCGGCCCCCGCCCGGGCGCGCGCCAGCTTCTATGGCACGGCGACGGGCGTGGAGATCGATCTGCTGCTCGAGCTGCCGGACAATCGACTCTGGGCGATCGAGATCAAGCGGGGAACCGCCCCCAGGGTCGAGAAGGGTCTGCGGATCGCAATGGACGATCTGCAGCCGGACAGGACGTTCATCGTCTATTCCGGCGACGAGCGCTACCCACAGGCCGGCGGCATCGAGGTGATCGGACTCACGGCCATCGCCGACGCGCTGGCAAAACTCGATCCAACGCAGGGGACATGAAGATTCCCTCTCATGGCCAGTTGCCGGACCTGCCTGTCGGGTAGTTCGATGGTCATTCGCATGGCGCGCGTCGGTGCAGGACGACGAGTCTTGCACTCCGGCGCTGCTTGCGGCAAACCTCCGGCCTGCCCTCGCAAAGAGAGCACTCCTATAATGTGAGGCTCTGCGCTTGGCGGCCCGCCTCATCACCCGGCGGGAACGCTGACGCGCGCGGCGGATGGAGGGGCTCATGAGTGCGGAACGACTGGCAGTGGCAGGGCCGCGGGCTTGGCAGGTGTGGCTCCGCACGATCCTCGGGGCGGTGGCGGCCAATCTCGTCCTGCGCGCGGCGGCGCTTGCCGTCTTCGACATTCCACCCGAGTTCGAGCCGTTGGCGACCGCAGGGCCGACGGCGTTTCTGACGGTTGTGGGCGTCGCGGCGGGGCTGGGTGTAGCCCTCGCTGTCGACCACAGGTCCGAGCGTCCGGTCCCCTTGTTCCGCCGGATCGTTCTCGTCGCCCTGCTGCTCTCTTTCATCCCGGACCTGTGGATGCTCACCGACGGCGGAGGTGAGGCGAATCCGGGCGCCACCGTTCCCGCCGTGGTGGTCCTGATGCTGCAGCACGTGGCGGCCGCCGCCGTCGTGCTGTGGGGCGTGGAGCGATGAACCTCACCGACCGAAGCAGCGGCCTCGCACGGCCCGCAACGAACGCGGAGACGAAGGAAATGGCAGACAGCAGGACGGCACGCATTTCTCAGCGGCGGCACATCGGCGCCCTCGTTTTCATAGCGGCGCTCGCCTGGGCCGGCACGGCCCCGGCGCAGCAGGGCGTGAGCGGCGAATGGCGCGTCCACGGCGGCGACGCCGGCTACACGCGCTACGCGGCGCTGGACCAGATCGACGCGGGGACGGTGGGCGACCTGCAGATTGTCTGGCGGCGCGAGGCGGTCGACCCGTCGCTGCGGGAGCGCTGGCCGGAGCTGCGCTACTCGAACCAGCTCCGCTCGACGCCGATCATGGTCGACGGCGTGCTGTACGCCTCGAACGGCATCGGCCTGGTGGAAGCCTTCGACCCGGGCACGGGCGAGACCCTCTGGGTGCAGGATGCGGCCTTCCTGGGCGCGGAGACGCCGCGCGGCGCGCCGAACCGAGGCGTCGCCTGGTGGGAATCGGAGGATGAACGGCGGCTCTTCGCTATCCGTCCGCCGTACCTGATGGCGGTCGACGCCGGGACGGGCGAGTTGATCGACTCTTTCGGGGAAGCGGGACTGGTCGACCTGACCTACGACGCCGAGACCGGCTATTCGGGCACGTCGCCGCCGATGGTGGTCAAGGACGTCGTGATCCTCGGCAGCGCGATGGCGGACCATCCGTTCACGATGGAGCAGCACCCGGGCGACGTCCGCGCCTACGACGTGCGCACCGGCGCGCTGCGCTGGACGTGGAGCCCCATCCCGCGGGCCGGAGAGCCGGGCGTGGAGACGTGGCTCGACGACTCGTGGGAGTACTCCGGGATGTCGAACGTCTGGACGATGTTCAGCGCCGACCTCGAGCTCGGCTACGTGTATCTGCCGACCGGGGCCCCGACCAACGACATGTACGGCGGCCACCGCCCCGGCAACAACCTCTACGCGAACAGCCTCGTCTGCGTCGACGCCGAAACCGGCGAGCGGGTCTGGCACTTCCAGATGGTGCACCACGACCTGTGGGACTACGATAACAACGTCGCGCCGATCCTGATGGACGTCACCGTCGACGGCCGCGAGATCAAGGCGGTGGTCCAGCTTACCAAGCAGGCGATGGCCTACACCTTCGACCGCGTGACCGGCGAGCCGGTCTGGCCGATCGTCGAGCGCGAGGTGCCCGGCTCGAACACGCCGGGCGAGTGGATCTCGCCGACGCAGCCGTTCCCGACCAGGCCGCTCCCCTTCGACCGCCACGGCATCGGCATCGACGACCTGATCGACTTCACGCCGGAGCTGCGCGCCGAGGCGATCGAGATCGTCGAGCCGTACATCCTGGGGGAGATCTTCACCCCGCCCTCCATCCGCGGCGAGGATGCGACCGACACGAAGGGAACCCTGCAGCTACCCGGTTCCGTAGGCGGGGCCGAGTGGGGCGGGGCCGGGTTCGACCCCGAGACCGGCATGCTCTACGTGCCATCGGTCACCGGCGCGTTCGCGGCCGACCTGACGCCCGGCAACCCGGACCGCATGAACGTGCGCTACACGCGGGGCACCCGCGCGTTCCCGAACGGGCCGGAGGGACTGCCGCTGACCAAGCCCCCCTACGGCCGGATCACCGCCATCGACATGAACACCGGCGAGCACGTCTGGATGGTCCCCAACGGCGACGGGCCGCGGAACCATCCGGCCATCGCCCACCTCGATCTGCCGCCGCTCGGGCAACCGGGCCGCTCGATGACCCTGCTCACGAAGACGCTGCTCTTCGTCAGCGAGGGCGACCCGGTCATGGTCCGCACCCCGCCGGGCGCGGGTCCCGACGCGGGCCGCAAGTTCCGGGCGTTCGACAAGGAATCGGGCGACGTGGTCTGGGAGACGGAGTTCCCGGCGGGCACCAACGGCTCGCCGATCACCTATATGCACGAGGGCCGGCAGTACATCGTCCTGCCGATCGGGTCGTTGCGGCACCCCGGCGAGTGGGTCGCGCTGGCGCTGCCGTAGGAGTCGGCCGCGTTCTCGTCCGTCACGGCTGTTTCAGGCGGAGGAACCGCTCCCACGCGGCGCGCGGCGAGCACACGGTTACGGGCCCTCGGCACCTCGGCGGGAAATGCCTGACGTTCCCGGTGACCAACGTGCGCTCGGGCACCCGAAGGGCGACCTCGAGGAACATGGTGTCGTCCTCGTCGGGCGGCGCGGCGTGCATCCAGGGTGGAGCCGAAACGTGCTCCTGGAATTGCACGATCGCCAGAAACGCTTCGCGACGGGACGAGTCGATGCCAAGGCGGGAGCGTGCCAGAACATCCCGATACTCGGCCTCGATGCGGTCGTCCGTTGCGATCCGCAGGCGTCCGCTCTCCACAAGATCGACGAGCCGGCCGGGTGGCCCGAAGGGCGACAGTAGCCCCGAAACCAGCACGTTGGTGTCGAGCACCCACGTGGGTGCATCACTCACCGTGAGATCTCTGCCTGCGCGCACGCCTCGACGCCTTGATCTCGCGATCGATGTCGGCGCCCGTGAGATTCGCGGTACCCGTTTCCGCAGCGCGCGCTCGAATCTGCCGGACGGCCTTGCGTGCCCGTGCGAAGACGATTTCGCGAACGTCCTCGATCAGCGTGGCGTCGCTGGTAGGGACCATGATGCTGCGAGGGACCCCGTCCTTCGTGATGATGATGGCGCCTTCCTTCTCCAGATCGGCCCAAACCCTGCCGGGGCTCGCTGCCAGCACTCGAGATGCGATCGTCTTCATGCACTACGATTATACGATGAACTGTTGTGCACGCATCGGCACCATTACGTCCCGTACAACCGAAAGCCAGCCGCCGCGAAGTGGCGGTCGAACGCGAGTGCTTCGTCGATTTGGCACCGGCGCATCACGAGAAAGCTCACCTGATCGACGAGACCGACACTCCGTGGCGCGCCGCGAAGCGCAGCAACGGCCGAGGCGTGCAGCGACTCGTCCACCCACTCGATCTCGAACGCCCGCGCTTCGGACGCGAAGGCGAGCGCCGCATCCCGGCCGAGGCGATGTTGCAGCAGCGCCATCGATCGGAGAGCACGTAGCTGTGGGTCAGGACCCGGCGCCGGGCCCGGAGCAGTGCGTCGAACCTTCGCCGCGCGTCGTGATGGTTCAGGTCGCGAGCGCTCGCCAGTGCGAATACCGCCGACGAATCGATGAAGATCATGTCTCGTCAGACTCATCCCCGCGACTGGCGATGGCCTCGGCAAGCCACTTGTCGTGATCGACCGACACCGGCAGATCCTCGGGCGGCTGCGGATCGACACCCATGCCGACGAAGGTGAAGTCCTCGATGGTCCTCTGCGGCTTCTGCGACGGGCTGGCCGTTCCGAAAGCCTCTGACAGCGTCTCGCGGACCACCGACGCCATCGAGCGGCCCCGTTCGTAGGCTCGTCGTCGAACCGCTTCGTAGGTGGCGTCGTCGAGTTGAATCTGTGTGCGTCTCATGCGCGCGCCTCCCACCTCATGATCTTCCGTACGCTCACTACAGCATGACAGCATGCGCTGGGTGCGCGGGCAAGCGTGGACGTTGTGTAGTACGTTGAATCGAGCGCCTAGTCGAGAGGGAGGAGTACGGCATGTCACCCACGCTGATTCGCCCAGTTTCGGTGCTGTTCTTCGTGCTGGCAGCAGGTCAGCCGGCCGGTGCGCAGGACGAGAACGGCGGTCGGTGGGACGGTTCGCCACATTCCGTTGCCGATCACGTGGCACCGCAGTTCCCCGCCTACGAGCGCGTGATTCCGAGAAGTAGCGATCCCGACGACGCGAATCGGGAGCCGGACTTCCGGATACTGGCCACTACCCGCGTGTCCACCATGGAGCGGGAGCTCAACGAAGCGGCAGCCGAGGGCTTCCGCCTAGTGGTCGTCGGCGACGACATCGATTCCGGCGAGGGCCTGGTCGACGAGATCTTCGCGCTCGTGCTCGGTGATACACGACCGGGCAGGTTCAGCTATCGGCTCGTAACTCTGAAGGACCTGACGACGATGGAAGCGGAGCGTGCCCGGGCGCTCACCGCGGCGGCCGCGGAGGGCTTCCGCTACCGCGGACTGGTGCAGGCGCCGCTGGGAGGACACGCCGTGGTGGTCCTGGAGCGCGACGCCGACACGGCGATTGTTCCTCTCGAGTATCTGGTAATCGCGACGACGCGGCTGTCGACTCTCGAGCGGGAAATCGAGGAGGCTGCAAGTCTCGGCTACCGCGTCATGGCCCTCACGATGAACGGCGGGGGCGCATTCGACAGCAACGACAGGATTGCCGTGCTGACCCGTCCCCACTCCGCCGACGCACCGGCGGGACCGTAGCGGCTACTGCTCGACCACCGGCTCCCGCGCGCCGAGGGCGCGCAGGAGCTCCGCGGTGCTCTCGGAGGGGGCGTTGGCGTTGCCGTACTCGACCAGGTAGAGCGGCGTGCGGCCGCGGTTGTCCTCGGCGTTGACGTCGGCGCCCTGGTCGACGAGGAGCTGGATGACCCCGTCCTCCCACATCGCGGCCGCCCCGTGGAGGGCGGTGGTGCCTGCCGGTGTGACCGCCGCGACGTCGGCGCCCAGCTCGATGAGCAGCGCCACGGTCTCGATGACCCGGTGGTCAGCCGGGCGGCGCGCGTCGTTCTCACCGAGCCCGGCGGCGACCATGAGCGGCGTGGTGCCGAACGCGTTCGGAACAAACGGATCGGCCCCGGCATCGAGCAGCAACCGCATCATCTCCAGGTTCGCGGCGCGGGCAGCGAGCCAGAACGGGGTGGCCCCCTTGTACGGCCTGCGCGAGATGTAGTCGCCGCGCAGGGCGGCCACGGGATTGGTGAAACGGGCGTCGATGTCGGCGCCCGCTTCGATCAGAGCCCCCGCGAGCCGCGGCCTGTTGGTCTCGACCGCCGCATGCAGGGAGGTGCGGCCAAGCCGGTCCGCGGCGGCCACGTCCGCGCCCCGCTCGATGAGATAGAGCGCCGTCTCCTCGTGACCGCTGGCGTACGGGATGATCCGCCAGTCGATGCCGGCCAGCGCGTCCGTGCTGCGGCTGGCGACGAGTAGCGGCGTGCTGCCGTCGATGGCCCGCGCCTCCAGATCGGCGCCTGCCTCCAGCAGGAGCTGCACTGTCTCCAGGTCACCGGCGCGGGCCGCGAACATCAACGCCGTGAACCGGCCGGTCGTCCGGGCTCGCACGCCTCCCCCGGACTCCAGCAGCCGGCGCGCCACGTCGGAATGCCCGCCCGCGGCGGCCCACATCAGCGCGGTCTGGCCCCGCTCGTGCTCGGCGAGCCGTGCGTCGGCGCCGCGCTCCAGCAACCGGGCGACGATGGTCCCCAGCCCGTGCCGTGCCGCCGTCATGAGCATCGTCTCGCCGGTAGTGAGACTGGCGTTCGGATCGGCGCCGGCCTCGATGAGCCGCAACGCGACATCGACGTTCGCGCTGTCGAGCGCGATCCAGAGGGGCGGCACGCCGAGATCGTTGAGGGCGTCGACTTCGGCGCCAGCCGCGATCAGCCGGCCGGCCGTCTCCGCTTCGTTCCAGTGCGCGGCCCAGTGCAGCGCCGTGGCGCCGTCCGGCTGGGTTGCCGTGACATCCGCGCCCGCGTCCGCCAGCGCGCTCACCGCTTCCCAGTCCTGGCGCTCGGCCGCCTCGACGACGCGGAGGCCATCATCGGCGCCCGCCGCCGGCGCCGGGACACCGTAGACTGCAAGAAGGAAGAGAGCGGCCAGGAATCCGGCCCTGACGTGGCTGCGCATCAGATCTGTCTCCGTTTCCAAGTGCGGGCCGCGACGGCCAGGAACCAGACGGACGCGACCGCGACCATCGCCCACTCCAGCAGGAAACTCGGCTCGACGCCGGTCGTGATGTCGTCGAGGGCCAGGAGCACCAGCAGCGCCACCAGGCACGTGACGACTCGGCCGGCGTACCTCCGCAAGCGAGCCGGCGTCTCCGCGGAGACCGGATCGCTCATCGTCATGCTCCTCCGCTGCGCGCCCGCAGGCATCCGAACCCCGCACCGCTCGTCGACGCGGCGCGGGGACTCCGGCGCGGAACGCTAGACGCCCGACAGCTCCTTCAACTCCCCGGTGCTGTCGCCGATCGTCTCCGGATGCACGCCCAGCTTCCCGAGCACGCTCACAAACAGGTTCGTCACGGGCGGATCGTCGTGGTAGCTGAAGTGGCGCCCACCCTTGAGCGTCCCCGAGCCGCCGCCCGCCAACACCATCGGCAACTTGTGGTGGTTGTGCGTGTTGCCGTTGCTCATCCCGGCCCCGTACATCACCATGGCGTGGTCGAGCAGCGAGCCGTCGCCGTCCTCGGTCGCGTCGAGACGCCCGAGGTAGTACGAGAACAGCTCGGCGTGATAGGTGTTCACCCGGATCAGCTTCTGGACCTTGTCCTGGTCGCCGCCGTGGTGCGACAGCGGGTGGTGGGCGTCCGAGACGTCGATCTCCGGGTACGCCCGGTTGCTCGTCTCGTGGGCCACCATGAAGGTGATGATCCGCGTCAGGTCGGCCTGGTAGGCCAGCACCTGCAGGTCGTACATCAGCTTCGCGTGCTCGCCGAACGTGCCGGGGATGCCGGCCGGCTGCTCCATGGCCACCGACAGGTCGGTCAGCCCCTGCTGCTCGGCCATCCGGATGCGGCGCTCGACGTCGCGAATGGCCTCGGTGTACTCGTCGAGCTTGCCGCGGTCGCGCGCGCCGAGCGAGCTGCGCAGCCGCGCGAGCTTGTCGGCGACGGCGTCGAGGATGGTGCCGTCCTCCTCCATCCGCGCCAGCCTTGCCGCCGCGTCCGTGGTGCCGCTGCCGCCGAACAGCCGCTCGAAGACCACCCGCGGGTTGTTCTCCATCGGGAGCGGCGTCGTGTCGCCCAGCCAGTTCAGCGTGTTGGCGTAGACGCAACTGTAGCCGGGGTCGCAGGCGCCGAGCGGCTCCTTCGAGTCGAGCGACAGCTCCAGGGAGGCGAGCTGCGTCTCCGTCTCGAGCACGCGCGCCGCGATCTGGTCCATCGAGATGCCGGCGCGGATGTCGGCGCCCGCCGTCTTCTTGGGATGGACGCCGGTCAGGAACGCGCCGGCCGCCCGCGCGTGGTCGCCGGCCCCCTCCCCGGGGAGCGCGTCGCCGTGCTTGTTGGCGAGGCCGCTCAGCACGGTCAGGCGGTCGCGGTACGGCGAGAGGGACTGCATCACCGGCTTGATGTCGAACTTCGTCCCGGTCGCATCGGGCGTCCACTGCTCCATGACGATGCCGTTCGGAACATAGACCACCCCGAGCCGCTTGACCGGCGCGGCGGCCGACAGGCGTAGCGGCGTGAACGCCGGGACCATGCCGTCGAGCAGCGGCAGCGCCAGCGTCGCGCCGACTCCGCGCAGGAACGTCCGTCGTGGCAGATGCGTCTTGGTGATGATCATTGCTCTCGCGCCTTCCTCATCTGAAACGGCGTGCTCTCGACGATGCCGAGGATCAGAGACGACCAGCGGTAGTCGTCCGCCTCGGCCTGCCGCACGATGCGCCGGATCCACGGGAGGTCGTAGTACTCCACCCCGCGGCCGAGCCCATAGGTCAACAACTTCTCGGTGACGGTGCCGACGAACTCCTCGCGGTTGGCGAGCAGCATCTCGCGCACGCTCGCCGGCCCGTTCAGCTCCCGCCCGCTGGGCAGCGTGCCCGAGGTCTGCTCCAACGGCAACTCCCGATAGCCGCCGATGGCGTCGAACCCCTCGAGCGCGAAGCCGAGCGGGTCCATCCGAACGTGGCAGCTCGCGCAGACCGGATCGGTCCGGTGCCGCTCCATCCGCTCGCGGACCGACCGGGGGCGGCTCTCCGGATCCGACGGATCGGCCACCGAATCCGAATCTTCCAACCCCGGCACGTCCGCCGGCGGGGGAGGCGGCGGCGCGCCGAGCAGGTTCTCCAGCACCCAGACCCCCCGTTTCACCGGCGACGTCCGGTTGGCGTAGGAGGTCGCGGTCAGCACGCTGCCCTGGCCCAGGATGCCGCGGCGCCGCTCGTCCGGCAGCGTGACCCGCCGGAAGTGGTTCCCCTCGACGTCGGGGATGCCGTAGTGCTTCGCCAGGCGCTCGTTGGCGAAGGTGTAATCGGAGGTCAGCACCTCGATGACGCTGCGGTCTTCCTTGATCTGGCTCTCGAACCACAGCTCGGTCTCGCGCGTGAACGCCTCGCGCAGGTTGCCGTCGAACTCGGGGAACGCGACCGGGTCCGGCTTGACCGACCGCATGTTCCGCAGGAACAGCCACTGGCCGGCGAAATTGTCGACCAGGGCGTCGGCCTTCGGATCGGCCAGCATGCGCCGCACCTGCGCTCCCAGCACGCCCTCGTCCCGGAGCACCCCGCGCGCCGCCGCGTCCAGCAGCTCGTCGTCCGGAATGCTGCTCCAGAGGAAGAACGACAGGCGGGAGGCCAGCTCCAGGTCCGAGATGCGGTACGGCTCGCCGGGCGCGGCCGCCGCCGGATCCTGCTCGATGCGGAACAGGAACTCCGGGTCGACCAGGATGGCCCGCAACGCGAACTCGACGCCCGACTCGAAGCCGCCCTTCGCGTGTCCCACGTCGTAGAACGCCATCAGGGCGGCGACGTCGTCGTCCGTGACCGGCCGCCGGAACGCGCGACGGGCCAGCGTGGCCAGAATCTCCTCCGCGCAGGCCGGCTCTGCCGACGCGTTGTCCGGCGCGCAGGTGAAGATGCGCTCGCGGCTCGGCGTGGCTGCGTCAACCGCCGCCGTGGCGCCGTTGAACGGCCCCTCGATCTCGACGATCCAGACTGCCATCGGCGCGTCGCGGTCCCCCGCATAGTGGTAGGTCTCGGCCGCGCTCACCGGCTCGAGGACCCCCTCCGGCAGTGCGCTCCGACGCAGGAACGACAGCGCCACCTCGCGCATCCCCGCCTGCACCGGCATCCGGAACCGCAGGTCGGAGTCGGCGTTGCGCTCGTAGGGGGTCAGGTTGAAGACCGCGTTCCAGGCCTCGCGCTGCCCGTCGGCGCCGATCTCGAAGCGGGCGACGCGGGCGCGGTCGAGCCGCACCTCCAACGTGTTGCGGCGCTGCAGCCCCTTGATGGCGTCGCCGTGCGTCCGCTCCAGCGTGACCCTGATCTCGTACTCTCCGTCGACCGGAAAGTAGTGCCGGGTCGCAAACCCGCCGCGGCTGCCGAACGGGTGCATCTCGCTCATCCGCGCGTGCTGCATCAGCACCGGCGACGTGGTGTAGACCGCGGTGGTCGACCGGATGGACGGGTCGCCTACAGCCGTCTCGGCGATCTTGCCGGCCGCAAGCATGTAGCGTTCGAGCAGGGCCGGCGACAGCGACAGGACGTCGGCGATGTTGTCGAAGCCGTAGCTCAGATCGTCGGCCGGCAGCAGCTCGCGGCCATCGATCTCCAGGGCCAGCAGATCGCGGATGGCATTGGTGTACTCCGTCCGGTTCAATCGGTGCACGGTCTCGGTGCCCGGGTTCAGGTCGGCAGCGGCGTCACGGTCGAGCCCCGCCTCGATCCATTCGACGAACCCGCCGTACGTCGCGTCGTCCGGACGCGGCCGACGCGGCGGCGGCATCTCCCGCGCCCGCAGCTTGCGGATCACTTTCTCCCAGACTTCCGCGCCCTCGCCCACGTGGACCATGTCGAGCGACTCGAGCGTCAGCCCGGCCGTCCGCAGGCGATCGTTGTGGCAGGTGGTGCAGTACCGATCCAGGACGGCTCGGTACTCGGCGCTTCCGGCGGCGTGCGTCGCGGACGCTTCCGCGGGAACCTCGGGCGGCTGACCGGCGGCATGCGCCGCGGGTGGCGCAACGAACAGAACGGCCAGCGCGACGACCGCCGCCGATACGGACAAACGTCGGAAAATCGCGAGCACTGGACGCCTCACTCTCGATATGGCGGCGAGATCAGCCCCAAAGTATCCGTGCATTATCCGAATCAACCGCCTCGGGTGTCAACCCGGGCGCCACGGAGGCACCACCCTTCCCGCGGAACCGGAGGGCCGGTTTCCTGCGGGGCCCAGGGGGCCCCCGACTTCGAGTCCTTACGGACGCTCCGCAGCTTCGGCCTGTGCGCCGGCGAGGATGTTGTACAGGCCGTAGTTGCCCTCGTGGCACGCATACTCGTACAGCCGGCCGCCGGACCGCGTCATCGTCATCTCGACGCTCCAGGGGCGGGTGAACGCGGTCCGATCGTCGACCGTGAAGCGATAGAGCAGCGTGTCCGCATCGAGCAGGCTGAAGCGTTCGAGCAAGTGAAGATCCGCGCCCAGGGCCTCGAGCAGCTCCATGTTGGGCGCCGGGTGCGCGGTGCCGAGATCCCTGAAGTTCCGGGTCTCGACGACGAGCGTATCGCCCTCCCAGCGGCCTCGCGAATCGCCCCGCCACTGGCGCACCTCGCCGGTCAGCGACGGCTGCCCATCCAGCGGGACGAGCCGCACGTCGTTCACCATCTCGTTGAGAATCGCCACGTGCCCCGGCGTCTGGAACAACTGCACGAAGTTGTTGTACGCCCCGGGGATCATCGGCGGCCCGGAATTGAAGCCGAGGATGCACCGCTCGTCCACGTCGCGGTCCTCGGGGCCGGCGTTCCGGCCGCGCGCCTGCGCGCGGGCGGCCATGCGCGACCTCCCCTCGGGCAGGTACGAGGGCAGCCGCCCGTCCGGCGGGTCGACGATGAGCGACGTGCGGCGGGTCCCGACGACCGTCGTGCCGTCGTCGAACCAGAACCGGTTGTAGCTGCCGGGATCGCCCGGGCGCGGCGCAGCGTCTACCCGCGCGGCGGCCCGCGCCTCGAGCGCCGACACGTCCTCGTCGGTAAGGAACTCCCGGCCCGCCAGATCGGCGGGTCGTTGAAGCGGCGTCAGGGAGCTGAAGTCCCACACGCCCTGCAGGTCGGGCCGGCCGTCCGGCGCGCGCGGCACGGACGACGCGGCGGACGCTGCCGGCTGCGCGGCGGCGAGTGACGGCGCCAGCGCTCCCGACGCGATCACGACGAGGAAAAACCGCCCCACGACAGCAAGCCGTACGTTCATCTGGATATCCCCTTTCGCCGCCACGATCGGTTACCGCAGAGAATAACCTGTCCGACAACCGTCGCTTGCGCGCAGCCGGACGGCGGCGGACTATAATCGGTCGGAAATGCGCCCGTTCACAGTGCTTGCGGCCGGCATGCTGGTCGTTCTGTTCGCGACGCCGTTCGCCGCCGACGCGCAGTCGCGCGACGCGCCCATCCCGTACGACGTCGGCCAGAGCGCGAGCCCCTCGTTCGAGGGCTGGTACCCCAACGACGACGGCTCGTTCTCGCTGTCGTTCGGCTACTTCAACCGCAATTACGAGCAGACGCTCGATATCCCGATCGGCCCGGCCAACCACTTCACCGCCGGCCCCGAGGATCGCGGCCAGCCGACGCACCTGCTGCCGCGCCGGCACACCGGCGTGTTCACGGTGGTGGTTCCCGCCGACTTCGGCGACCGGACGCTGACCTGGTCGCTCACCGCCGGCGGCGAGACGTTCGCCGTCCCCGGCCACCTGCGGCCGGAGTGGCGGATCGACGCGCTGGAGGAGGTGACCAGCGGCAACCGGCCGCCCGAGCTCTCGTTCGATGCCGACGAAGACGAGACCCGCGTCGGCCAGGGCCCCGGCGGCGTGCGGCAGTCGCTGACCGCGGCCGTCGGCGCGCCGCTGACGCTCGCGATCCGGGTCCGGGACGACCGGGTTCAGAAGCAGAGCCTGCAGGGACGTCCGACCCGCATGGGCCTCGTCTGGAGCAAGTACCGCGGCCCGGGAACCGTCGAGATCGCCGATCCGGCGCCGGAGATCCCGGAGGGCGGCCTGACCACGACGAGCGTCACCTTCGGCGAGCCGGGCGACTACGTGCTGCGCGCGCTGGCCTGGGACGACTCGGGCGGGCAGGGCGCCATCATGGCCGGCGGCTTTCAGTGCTGCTGGACCAACGCGTACGTCGACGTTCGTGTAGAGTGATCGATTCGGGGCCGCGCCCGCGGCTACAACGACCCATGACGGCGGAGAAACAGCCATGAAGACGCACAGGCTCGTGCTCGCGGCGGTTGCCTCGATTCTGGCCGGCGGCGCCCTGCCGGCGACGGCGCAGACGGCCGGCTCGAACGACGTCACGTTCGCAAGGGACATCGCACCGATTCTGCAGCGAAGCTGCCAGGCGTGCCACCGCAGCGGCAGCATGGCGCCGATGTCGCTGGTCACCTACCAGGAGGTGCGGCCCTGGGCCCGCGCCATCCGCGAGAAGGTGGCCGAGCGCAGCATGCCGCCGTGGCACATCGACAAGACGGTCGGCATCCGCGACTTCGCCAACGACATCTCGCTGAGCGACGCGGAGATCGCCGCGGTCGTGCGCTGGGTGGACGCCGGGGCGCCGCTCGGCAACCCGGACGACCTGCCGCCGCCGATCGAGTGGCCGGCGGACGACATCTGGCGCCTCGCCGCCGAGTACGAGGAGCTCGGCGAGCCGGACCTCGTGGTCCGCTCGACCCCGTGGACGCAGCCGGCCGAGGGCCAGGACCAGTGGTACCAGCCCGTGGTCGAGACCGGGCTGACCGAGGATCGCTGGGTCAAGGCGCTCGAGGTGCGGCCGTCTCTGGAGGGCCGTCCCATCGTGCATCACGCGGTCACCTACCTGATGCAGGAGGAGAGCCCGGAGGACTTCGAGGCGGCCGTCGACGTGCCGGGCACCGGCTCCTACTTCACCGAGTTCGCGGTCGGCAAGATCGGCGACGTCTTCCGCGACAACACCGGCAAGCTGCTGAAGGCCGGCTCGCGGATCCGCTACGACCTCCACTACCACTCGGTGGGCGAGGAGATCACCGACTCGACGGAGCTCGGCATCTGGCTGTACCCGAAGGGCTACGTGCCGAAGTACCGCGTCTACGCGCAGGCGATGGGCGTGCGGCAGGCCATGCAGACGCTCGACATCCCGCCCGGCCAGGTGACCGAGCACGAGGCGTTCGTCCCGCTGCGGTTCCCGGCGCGGCTCGAGAACTTCCAGCCGCACATGCACATTCGAGGCAAGTCGATGGCGATGGAGGCGATCTACCCGAACGGCCGTACGGAGATGCTCAACTACGTCGACAAGTTCGACTTCAACTGGCACGTCAACTACGTCTACGCCGACCACTCCGCGCCGATCCTGCCGGCGGGCACCGTCATCAAGATCACGGCGTGGCACGACAACAGCACCGGCAACCGCGCCAACCCGGATCCGACGCAGTGGGTCGGCTGGGGCCAGCGCAGCTACGACGACATGTACCACGCGCACGTGAACGTGGTGTACCTCACCGACGAGGACTACGAGCAGATCGTCGCCGAGCGGACCGCGGCGACGGACAACGACTAGCGCACGCTCCGGCTTTCGACCACGGAAGGACGCCGCTCATGCCGGGCGGCGTCCTTCACGTCAGGGGCGAAATCGCCGGTCGACGGCCGGCGCAAGGTGCAGCAACGGCCATGACTCTCACCCGCCTGCGTCCTGCGATCGCGACCTGCGCCGTTCTGCTCCTGACCGTATCCCAACCTCTCGACGAGACCGCGGCCGAGACTTCAGCCGGAGGCGGCTCGCAGTCGGCTTCCGTGCCGACGTTCGAGGTCGACCCCTTCTGGCCGCGGGAGCTGCCCGCGGACTGGCTCCTCGGCAACGTCGTGGGCGTCGCCACCGATTCGAGCGACAACGTCTGGATCATCCACCGGCCGAACAGCCAGCGGGGGGGTGAGCACACACCGCCGGTGATCGCTTTCGACCCCGCCGGTAACGTCATCCACGCCTGGGGCAGCCCCGGCGACGGCTACGACTGGGGAACCCAAACGCACGGCATCCACGTCGACCATGAAGACAACGTCTGGGTCGGCTTCGGCGGCGGGCTCCCCTACGACCTGTCGACCCGTGCCACGACCGACAACGCGCACGTTCTGAAGTTCACGCCGGAGGGCGAGTTCCTGTTGCAGATCGGCGACTTCGGCAGGGGCACCGAAGGAAGTGGCAGCACGGAGTTCCTCGGCCAGCCGACGGACGTGTTCGTCGACCCCGCGAGCGACGAGGTCTATATCAGCGACGGCTATACCAACCGGCGGTTGATCGTCTTCGACTCGAACAGGGGTGAGTACAGGCGTCACTGGAGCGCCTACGGCAATCCGCCGGACGATGGGTTGCAGCCCCGCTTCTCGCGGGACGGGCCGCTGCCGCAGCAGTTCAACACGCCGCACTGCGTCGGCCGCGCGGCGGACGGCCGCGTCTACGTCTGCGACCGCGGGAACCAGCGGCTGCAGGTGTTCGAACCGGATGGCACATTCGTGGCCGAAGCGCTGATCGCCGCGGAACTGCGTAACGGAACCGTCGGCGGCACACCGTGGGACCTGGCGTTCTCACGCGATCCAGCCCAGCGTTTCATCTTCGTCGCTGACGGCAGCAGCCACGCGGTCCACACGTTGTCGCGGGAGACGCTCGAGGTCGTGGCCACGTTCGGCCGCCGCGGGCGGTGGGCGGGCCAGTTCGAATCGCCCCACAGCCTCGCCATCGATTCCCGGGGCAACCTCTTCGTCGGTGAGACCCTCGACGGCCGTCGCGTGCAGAAGTTCGTGCCGGCCCGGTGAGCCGTCAGCCGGACTTGCGGCCCACCACCACCGTCATTCCCACCTCGCGCCAGACGCACTCGGCGTCGAAGCCGGCCGAGGCAACGGCCGCCAGCTCGTCCTCGAGCGGGAAGTAGGTGTCCTCCTCAGCCCACTCCTCGAAGTGCCGGAAGGCCCGCTCCCGGGTGATGCCCTGTCTCACCATGTGATCGGCCCAGGCGCTCCAGATCGCTTCGCCCGCCGCCGGATCCGCCGGCATAGTGGCGTCGGCGTTGACGAAGACGCCGCCTGGATCGAGCGCATCGTGGATCCGCCGGTAGAGTGCCCGCTTGGCCTCCAGCGTCGGCACGTGGTGCAGCGCCAGGGACGCCGCAGCGCCGCTGCAGCGCGGCAACGCCGCGAGGAACGACGTTTCGGTGAAACGGACGCGCCCTGCGTAGGGCTCGAGCCTCGTCCGGGCCCGCGCGAGCATCTCCCGGTCCACGTCGATCAACTCGACGGTCCCGCTCGCGCCCGACTCGAGAATCGCCTCGGCGAGAGCCCCGGTGCCGCCCCCGAGGTCGAGCACCAGGCCCGAGGCCACGCGCACCAACTCGCGGGCGGCCACGTGGAGCATTTCCTCGTAACCGGGAATGAACTGCCGGATCGTCGCGTCGTAGGCGTCGATGGCGACGCGCAGATGACGGCGTACGGAGTGGGATGTGTCGTCCGCCATGCCCGATTGCCGGCCGCCAGGCCGACGCTAACGAGTGAGCCCGAAGATGTCGGTCCCTGGGGCCGGCAGCGGCGACGCCGGCGCACTGGGGTTCATGGGGTGACGGCGGCGCTCCTCACGGCGTGACGGTGACGATGACGTCGGCGGTCGTGGCCAGGCCTCCGTCGTGCGCGATGGCGCGCAGCACGTAGTCGCCCGGCTCGGCGAACGTGGCCTCGGCGACCCAGCGGCCGTCCTCCGGCGGCTCGGGCGTCTTCCACCCGGGCGACCAGGGAGAATCGACGTTGTCGCGGGTGTCTTCCCAGACCTTGATCTGCGGTGGGTCGAACGTCACCGTCCCGGCGCCCCGGTAAACGAACCACGACAGGCGGTGGCCGGTGGCGGTGTCGGTGGTAATGGGACGGGGATAGCGCGGATTCGACGAGATGGACCGGGCCCTCGGCTTGCCGTCATCGGTCGACAGCGCTACGAGTGACAGCGGCTCACCGGAAGGCACTGCAAGGTCTCTCCCGCCTTCGATCTCCAGCGTCGGCGGCTGGTTGTCGGGCAGCTCCGGCGTGGACCCGGCGGCCCCGCCCGCACCGTAGTTGGCCTGAATGACCAGATTGTCGATGAAGTAGTCGCGCTTCAACGTACCGTAGGCGCGCTCGGTCTGCCCGTTGGCCGTCAGTGTCCAGACGAGCTCCTTGTCGCCGAAGTCGGCAGGGACACGGATACGGAAGATGAACCGGTTGCGCCGCGGGTGGAAGCGGGTCGGCTGCCCGTGGTCCGGGCCGCCCGGCTCGATGCTGTTGTCGGGACCGACCGGGACGTCGATCTCCTCCTCCCAGTTCCGGTTCATGTATCCGAAGACCAGGTTGAACGACCCGTCGTCGTTGCGCTCCCAGCCCTCGTAGGCGGGCGAGATGGTCTGGCCCGTCGCGTACAACTCCTGGGCGAGCCCCAACGAAGGAGCCGCGAGCAGCGCTGCCACCACCACCGCGATGCCGAAACGGGCGGTACCGTTCATGACGCGCCTCTCAGTTGCCGCCGCCAGCCGCGTCCGACCCGCCGTCCGAGCCGCAGGTGATGCAGCCGATGTCGCCGACGAGGTCACCGTCGTCGAGCGTCGACTCGCGCTCCGCGACCGCCTGCGCGAACTCCTCTTCGTCCAGGTAGATCGCCTGCATCAGGTTGATGAACATGTTGTCCACGGAGCGATGGCCCGAACCGGACCAGTTGCGCGGATCCGGGACGTTCGGATTCGTCGGCGAGTTGTCGAAGTACCCCTTCAGGTGGAGCACGGTGCCCTTCGGGAGCAGCGGCGCCGCATCGTCCTCGTACTTGTAGACACGCACCCAGTTGTGGTCGTAGCCAGCGCAGTTGAGCGTCCGCACGGTCGATCCCCAGATCGCGTCGAGACACATCCGGACGCCGGGCGCGTGCATGTGCGGCTCGAAGACGCTGATCTTCGCGTTCTCCGGCATGGTGAAGTACGCGTCCGCGCGCTGATTGGACTCCATCGGGCGGATGTCGAGGTCCGGGCCGTTGCCGAAGAAGAGGAGTTGCATCTCCTTGTCCGGCTCGTAGCCCCGCGGATGGAACTTGAAGCCCACGTCGATGTGGGCGCGCGTATCCGTCCCGTTCGCGTGCAGGTGCGTCGACGGAAACAGCACCGTGGTGCCGGCCTCGAGCAGCCGGCCGGCCTGCGCGTCGAACACGTCGGCGTTGCGCCCTACCTCGTGCACGGGCCAACTCACCACGTCGCTCGGCTCGGCGTCCGGTCCGAGGGTGTAGAGCGCCGAGTGATGCACGACGAACAACCCCCCCACGGTGTCCGACCGCACGCCGCGCTGCAGGTCGTTGCGCTCCTTGTATTCGATCGCCGCCACGTAGCGGTCCTCGGTCAGTCCGGTCTCGACCTCGCCCAGGCTGCCCCACCAGTCGGGCGCGTCGCCCGCGATCTCGAACGCCGGCGACGACACGATCAGATCGGGTTCGCCGATTTCCCATTCGTCCACGTCGATGAACGGCGGCGGCTCCGGCATGTCGGCCGGGTCGCCCTGCGGCGCCCCGTTGTCGGCCCAACGGCCAATCGTGGCGATCTCGTCGTCGCTCAGCGACCAGTCGTCCTTGAACCGCTGGATGCCGATGTTCTTCTCGATGTACCAGGGGGGCATGACGCCCGGCTGGTCCCGCAGCCCGGTCCGGTACTTGATGGCGCGCGCCCAGGGCCGCACCTCTTCGTAGGAGATGAGCGACATCGGCGCGAGCGAGCTCGGCCGATGGCACTTCTGGCAACTCCGTTGCAGAATCGGCGCGATGTCCCGGCTGAACGTCGGGTCGTCCGGAACCTCCCCGGCGGACGCGGGAATCGGCAACGCGAGCGCTATGATCGCGGCGGCGCCGCAGAGACCGACCAGCTTCGAAGTCGTCATGATGCGAATCCTCATACGTTTCCCGGAGCCTGAAGACCAAGCTCGATTATATCGCACGCGCCCCGGCCGGCGCCGCAGCGGACCGTGGCGCTTCGGATCAGCCTGTCCGCGGTCGGTACCGGCCACATGCAACCACACTCCTTTCCTTCGGCTGGAACTTGCGTTCGTGGTGCGATAGCATGCCGGTCACGCCATGAACAAGCGCTTTCATGCGCTCGCGCCGGCACTCTGCGCCCTGTTGACCGCGACGGACGCACCGGCGCTGACCGCGGGTGGCATCCACGCCGCTCCCGTTCGGCCCCGCGCCGCGCCGGTCTCGGTCGAGCTTTCGGCGCAGCAGGCTTCCGGCGGCGCGGCCCTGGCCGATCGGCGGCTCGCGGACGCGGCGCAGCGCCGGGAGGTCGAGGCGGTGCGGGCGCTGCTCGACGAAGGGATCGACGTCGACGCGCCCCAGGCCGATGGAGCCACGGCGCTGGCGTGGGCGGTCCACTGGGACGATCTCGCGACGGCCGGTCTGCTGTTGGCCGCCGGCGCCGATGCGAACGCCGCGAACGACCTCGGCGTCACGCCGCTGATGCTCGCCAGCCAGAACGCCAGCGTGCCGATGGTGGAGCTGCTCGTGCGGGCCGGGGCGGATCCGAACGCGGCCCGCCCGGCGGGCGGGACCGCGCTGATGATGGCCGCGCGCTCGGGCGACGCGACCGTGCTGCGGCGGCTGCTCGCGGCCGGAGCCGACGTCGACGCGGCGACGAGGAGCGGGCATACCGCATTGATGTGGGCGGTTGCCGAACGGCACCCCCGCGCGGTGGCGCTGCTGGCGGAGGTCGGGGCCGACGTGCAGGCGCGCACCGCGGTGCATACGCCGCGGGCCCGGACGATCGTCCGCGAGGCGAAGGTGTTGAGCCGGTTCGAAGCCGTCAACCCCGCCGTGCTCCCGCGGGACGGGGACCGGGATCCCCCGCGGCCGGAGGGCGGATTCACGCCGCTGCTCTACGCGGTCCTGGCCGGTGACGCGCCGACCGTGCGCGTGCTGCTGTCCGCCGGTGCGGACGTCGACGATGCCGGACCCGACGGCGTCACCGCGCTGATGCTGGCCCTGGTGAAGCGCCACGAGGAGTTGGCCCTTCTCCTGGTCGCCGCGGGCGCGGATCCGCATCCGGCCGATGCCGGCTTCACGGCGTTGCATCTGGCCAGCGCCACCGGCAGCTTGGCCGTGGCCGAGGCGTTGCTCGCCCGCGGCGCGGATCCGGATGTCCGCCTCGAACGCCCGCAGCGTCTCACCAACTCGTTCGAGATCGGCGTCTTCACGTCTCCCGGCTCGGGACGGCTGACCCAGATCGGCTCCACGCCGCTCATCGTGGCCGCCAAGTCCGCGGACGGCCGGATGATGCGCCTGCTGGCCGCGGCGGGGGCGGACCCGCACCTGACGACCGATGACGGATCGAACGCCCTGATGCTCGCGGCCGGGCTCGGCAAGCGCGCCGCGACCGACATCACCTACTACGCCTGGACCGAGGAGAAGGCGGTGGAGGCGCTCGCCGCGGGGCTGGAGCTTGGCCTCGACGTCAACGCCGCCAACGCGCACGGCGAGACCGCCCTGCACGCCGCGGCCTACCACAACGCGAACCGCGTCATCGAATTCCTCGTGGACAACGGCGCGGACATCGATGCGCTGAACGCGGCCGGGCAGACGCCGCTGCGCCTCGCCGAGGGGCATCTGATCTGTTGCACCACCTTCGTGCGACACCCCGCGGCGGCGATGCGGCTGCGGGAGCTGGGGGCAGACCCCGCCGCCGGCATCCGGTTGACGTTCGGACTGACGAACTACGGCGATCGGGATCAGGCCGCGCCCGAGCCCCGCGGCCCTGCGGCCCGCACGGGACGCTGATGGAGACGATGGCGCTGAAACGGACGGCGGTCGTCGCGGGCATCGTCGTGGCGTCGGGTCTGACCGGCGCGGGTCCGGTACCGGCGCAGGAAGCCGAGGACACCCGGGCGGCCGTCACGGCCCGCGCCGCGCTCGACCGCTACTGCGTCACCTGCCACAACGAACGCCTGCGCACGGCGGGGCTGGCCCTCGACACGGCCGATCCGGGACACGTCGGCGACGCCCCCGAGATCTGGGAGAAAGTGGTGCGGAAGCTCCGCACCGGCATGATGCCGCCCGCACCGCGCCCGCGGCCGGACGCGGAAACCTACTCCGCGGTCGTCGGCTACCTGGAAGCCGCTCTCGACCGCGCCTCGGACGCGAGCCCCGATCCGGGGCGGCCCGCGTTGCAGCGACTCAACCGCGCCGAGTTCACCAACGCGGTCCGGGACCTGCTGGCGCTGGAGGTCGACGGGCGGGCCCTGCTGCCGGCGGACGATTCGGGCTACGGATTCGACAACATCGGCGACGTGCTGTCGGTCTCGCCGGGGCTGTTGGAACGCTACCTGCTGGCGGCCGCGAAGATCAGCCGCCGCGCTGTCGGCGACCCGACGCTGCGCCCGGCCACCGCCGTCTACAAGACGTCGCCGCTGCTCTCGCAGGACGGCCGCGTCAGCGAGGATCTGCCGTTCGGGTCCCGCGGCGGTCTCGCGGTGCGGCACCACTTCCCACTCGACGCGGAATACGTGGTTCGGGTGGCCCTGCGGGGACGCGCACGCGCCGGGCACCAACTGGAGATCCGTCTCGATCGCGAACGCGTCCGGCTCTTCGACCTGGCGGGAAGGGAGCCGCTGGCGGTACGCATTTCGGTGACCGCCGGCGCCCGGCTGCTGGGCGCTTCCTTCGTCGAGGAAATCGGGCGTTCGCTGCCGGTCGACGGGCGGCCGGCGCCGCCCCCGATCACCAGCTTCGCCTTCACGCTCTATCCGAACGCCCCGTCCGTGGAACGCATCGAGGTCGTCGGTCCCTTCGACGGACGAGCGCCCGCGGACACCCCGAGCCGCCGGGCCATCTTCATCTGCCACCCGAGCGAAGAAACCGACGAACGGCCGTGCGCCGAGCGGATCCTCACGTCGCTCGCACGCCGTGCGTACCGGCGGCCGGTGACCGCCGCCGACACCGCGCCCCTCCTCGCCGCCTTCGAGGCGGGCCGGGACGCGGGCAACGGCTTCGACGACGGCATCCGGTGGGCCCTCGAGGCGCTGCTCGTGTCGCCGAAGTTCCTGTTCCGAGTGGAACGCGAGCCGGCGGACGCGGCGCCGGACGCCCCCTACCGTATCGCCGACCTCGACCTGGCCTCGCGGCTGTCGTTCTTCCTGTGGAGCAGCATCCCGGACGACGAGCTCGTGGAGCTGGCCGCCCGCGGGGAGTTGAGCGACCCGGCCGTGCTGGAATCGCAGGTCCGCCGGATGCTCGCCGACCCGCGCTCTCGGGCTCTGGTGGAGAACTTCGCCGGCCAGTGGCTCTATCTCCGCAACCTGCGCACGGTGACGCCGGACACCACGCGGTTTCCCGCGTTCGACGACAACCTCCGGCAGGCGCTCCAACGAGAGACCGAGCTGCTCTTCGGAAGTCAGCTCCGAGAGGACCGCAGCGTCCACGACCTGCTGCGAGCCGACTACACCTACGTCAACGAACGGCTGGCCCGGCACTACGGCATTCCCAACGTCTACGGGAACCACTTCCGCCGCGTGCAGTACCGCGACGACCGGCGGGCCGGCCTGCTCGGTCACGGGAGCATCCTGACGGTGACCTCCTATCCGCACCGCACCTCCCCGGTGCTGCGGGGGAAGTGGCTGCTCGAGAATCTTCTGGGCGCGCCGCCGCCGCCGCCGCCCGACATCCCGGAGCTCGGCGGAGACGACGCCGCCGCTGTACCGGCCACGATGCGCGAGCGCATGGCGCAGCATCGGGCCAGCCCCGCGTGCTCGACCTGTCACGCGAAGATCGATCCGCTGGGATTCGCCCTCGAGAACTTCGACGCGGTCGGACGCTGGCGCGCGAGTGAGGACGGAACGGCCACCGCCATCGACGCCTCGGGCGAGCTGCCCGACGGCGCCCCGTTCGACGGCCCCGCCGCGTTCCGCGACGCGCTGCTGCGCTCGCCGTGGGCCACCGAGTTCGCCACCGCCGTCACCGAGAAGCTGCTGACCTACGCGCTCGGGCGCGGGCTGGACCACCGCGACGCGCCGGCCGTGCGCCGGATTCTTCGGAACGCCGAGGCCGGCGGCTATCGCTGGTCGTCGCTGATTCTCGGTATCGTCGAGAGCGCGCCGTTCCGGATGCGGAAACCGTTGGACGCGAGCGACCACAGCGCACCGTAGCGGACGATAGAGGTGCAGAGATGATCATCACGAAGAAGACGCTTCCCCGCCGTACGGTGCTCCGCGGTCTCGGCGCCTCGCTGGCGCTGCCCCTGCTGGACGGTATGGTCCCGGCGTTTGCGGCGATCCGCAACTCGGCGGCCAGCCCCGTCCGTCGCTTCGGCGCCGTCTACGTGCCGAACGGCGTCGAGATGCGCGCCTGGACCCCCGGGGGAACCGGCACGGCGCTGGAGTTGACGCCCGTCCTCGAGCCGCTGGCGCCGGTGCGCGAGCGGGTCAACGTGCTGAGCGGCCTGGCCGACAAGGTGGCCATCCCGCGCGAGGGCGAAGGGGTCGGAGATCACGCCCGCGCCGCGTCGACGTGGTTGACCGGCGTGCACGTCAAGAAGACCGAGGGACCCGACATCCGGGCCGGCGTCTCCGTGGATCAGATTGCCGCCCGTGCTTTCGGCAACGAGACCCAGCTCGCCTCACTGGAGCTGGCCATCGATTCGGTCGAGGTGCTCGGCGCGTGCGATCAGGGCTATAGCTGCGCCTACACGAACACCATCGCCTGGCGCACGCCGACCACGCCGTTGCCGATGGAGAACAACCCGCGCGCGGTGTTCGAGCGCCTTTTCGGCGCCACCGACAGCACGGACGTCCAGGCGCGGCTGGCCCGCCTCCGCCAGGACCGCAGCATCCTCGATTTCGTGACCGACGAGGCGGACGCGCTGCAGCGCACCCTGGGCGCCGGTGACCAGCGCAAGCTCGCCCAGTATCTCGACGCGGTGCGCGACGTCGAGCGGCGCATCCAGATGGCCGAGCGCCAGAGCGACCGCGAGATCCCGGTCGTCGAGCAGCCGGCCGGCATCCCGGACACGTTCGAGGAGCACTGCCGGCTGATGTTCGACCTGCTGATCCTGGCCTACCAGACCGACCTGACGCGCGTCAGCACGTTCATGTTCGGCAGGGAGGTCAGCGGCCGGTCGTTCCCCGAGATCGGCGTGCCGGGCGGCCACCACGGCTACTCGCACCACCAGAACGACCCCGAGAACCTGGCGATGCTCGCCCGGATCAATACGCATCACATCCGGCAGTTCGGCTACTTCCTGGAGAAGATGCAGTCGATCCCGGACGGCGACGGCTCGCTGCTCGACCACTCGCTGTTCGTCTACGGCGCGGGCATCAGCGACGGCAACCTGCACTTCCACCTCGACCTGCCGACGCTGCTGGCCGGCGGAGCCGCGGGGCGCGTGCGGGGCGGCCGCCATCTGCGCTACGACCACGACACGCCGCTGTCGAACCTGCACGTCGCCGTGCTCGAGAAGCTGGGGCTGCCGGTGGAGACCTTCGGGGACAGCACGGGCAAGCTGCAATACCTGACGGGAATCTAGGACGTTCAGGCGACCCGTCAGCGAGCGGCGCGGCCCACGAGCCCCTGAAAGGTGCGCTCGACGAAGTCGTCCACACCGGGGACGAACAGCACCGAGAGGACCGTGACGGCCACAGCGGCGGCGATGCTCCAGTAGAAGTAGTTCATCGCCCGGTCCGGGGACAGTTCCGGGAATCCCATTGCCGTCAGTCCCTCGGGGCCGCCTCGAAGACCCAGGAATCGCCTGCTTCCACCGACGCGCGGGTCACCTGCGACGGGTACTTGTCGCGGATGGCGGCAGCGATGCCGTCCAGTATCTCCCCGGATTCGATCCGCACCAGCCGGCGGTCGTAGCGCTTGCCCTCGATCCGGAGAACCGCCCGGCCGTCGCGCTCCGCCTGCACCGGCCACCGCTTCCACAACCGCCCCACGGCGGTGCCCATGTAGCCGGACCAGACGTAGAGCCGGCCGTCGTGCTCCGTCGTCCAGATGCGGCGCGACCGGGGAGGATCCAGCAACTGCAGCTCGATGGTGGGGATGTCCCTCACGAAGCTCCAGTCCGGTTCGGGGCCGGCGTACAACTCGCCGGCCACCAGGGGGCCGCCGGAGAACAGCCGGTTCGGTCCATCGGCGAACCGCTGCTTGACCGCCGCGGTGGTGACCGCCGCCACCGGGATCGACAGCAGGCAACCGGCGACGATCAGCACGCGAATGACCATGCTCATGACGCATTCAGTCTAGGGGTCTGCGCCGCAGAACGCAACGGCGTGAGTCCTGCGGCGCAGGCTCCCGCCGCATCCCCCCGGGAGAGGGTCGAGCCCGGTAGAATTCCGCCATGAGGTGCCTGCTCCGGCCGATTGTCGCCGCGCCCGCGCTGGTTGCCGCCTGCGTTCTGCTCGCGGGGGCGTCTCCGGCGGAGCAGGTTCCCTCGACCGATCAGGACGGCGCCATCGACCGCGTCACGCTTTCCATCATCGGCACCACCGACCTGCACGGCCGCGTCTTCCCGAACGACCGACAGGGAGGGGTCGCGCTGCTGGGCGGGTACCTGCGCAACCTGCGCGCGGCGAGGGCGGCCGACGGGGGCGCCGTGCTGCTGCTGGACGCGGGCGACACCTTCGAGGGCGGAATCGCCGCCAACATCTCGGAAGGGGCCCTCGTCGTCGACGCCTACAATGCGCTCGGCTACGACGCGCTCGCCATTGGCAACCACGAGTTCGACTACGGGGCCCTCGACACCGCGGCGCGGGACGGCCGAACGCCCGACATGCGCGGCGCGCTCAAGGCCGCCGCCGCCCGCGCACGGTTTCCGTTTCTCGCGGCGAACTTGATCGATGCGGCGACGGGACGCCCGGTGGCGTGGCCGAACGTCCGGCCGTCCACACTCGTCGACGCCGCGGGCCTCCGGGTGGGCATCGTCGGCATCATGACCCGCTACGCGCTCACGAGAACGCTCGCCGCCAACGTCCAGGGACTCGACACGACGGCGCTCGAACCCGCCGTCGAGCACGAGGCGCGTCGCCTGCGCCGGCGCGGCGCCGACCTCGTGCTGGTGCTCGCGCACGCCGGCGGCGCCTGCTTCCGATTCGACGATCCCACCGACCTGTCGTCGTGCGACGACGATGCCGAGATCTTCGAGCTGGCCCGGCGGCTGCCACCCGGCCTGGTCGACGCGATCGTCGCCGGCCACTCCCACGGGGCGGTGGCGCACGAGGTGGCGGGCATCCCGATCGTCCAGGCCTACTCGCGCGGGAGCGCCTTCGCGCGGGTCGACCTGACCGTCGAGCGCGGCGCCGGGGTCGTGTCCGCCCGGCTCTTCCCGCCCCAGGCGGTCTGCGCCGCCGTCGCGCCGGACGGCTGGTCCTGCGCGACCGGCGGCGGCACGCCCGCGGCCTACGAGGGTGCGCCCGTCCGGCCCGACGCATCGATCGTCGCTGCGATGCAGCCCGCGCTCGACCGGGTGAACCGCTGGCGCGCCGAGCCGCTCGGCGTCACCCTGGACACACCGCTCCCGCGGAATCCCGACGGCATCGAATCGCCGCTCGCCAACCTCTTCGCGGATGCGATCCTGGCTGCCGCGCCGGGCGCGGACCTCGCGATCGGCATGGGCGGCAGGCGGGCGGGGCTGCGCAGGGATCTGCCGGCGGGGGCGCTCACCCGCGGCCCCCTCTACGACGTGTTCGCCTTCGACAACCGCATCGCCGAGCTGGTGATGACCGGCGCCCAGGTGCGGCAGGCCCTGGCCCGCGAGTTGACGCGCGAGCTGGCGCGCAGCCGGCGCGGAATCCCCAGCGTGTCGGGCATCCGCGTGCGGGTGACGTGCGACGGGGATCGGCGGGAGTTGGAGATCTTCCGTCCATCGGGAGCCCCGATCGGCCCGGACGATACGCTCGTCGTGGCGACCACGGATTTCTTCGCCCGGCGCGCCGCGCGCGACGCTGTCGCCGCGCCCCCGGCCGCGGCGCAGGCGTCGGCGCCGCTGGTCCGGGAGGCGGTCTCCGACTGGCTCATTGCCCGCGGCGGACGGCTCGATGCCGCCGATTTCGTTACACCGCCGCGCTGGGACACGCCGGCGCGCGGATCCTGCCTCGCCGGGACATCTCGATAGCGCATATGGCGGATCAGGTCCGGGGGGCCGATTGAGCCGCACCGCCCCGCCGCGGCTCCTGCGCCGCTACCTGCGCATCGCGTCGCTGGCGCTGGTCACCGGGGTCTTCTTCGCCATCCTGTGGACGGCCCTCGCCCTGCTCCTGCCGGCGCCGCGCCTGCGACGGCCTGCCCGCAACGCGATCTTCCGCGCCTGGGCCCGCATCTGCCTGCGCATCATCGGCGGACGCGTGCGGGTGGAGGGGCCTGCCCCGCGGACGCCCTTCCTCCTCGTGTGCAACCACCTCGGCTACGTGGACATTCCGGCGCTGGCGTCCTGCGCCGACGCCTGGTTCGTCGCCAAGATGGAGATGCGCTCGTGGCCGATCGTCGGAATCCTCTGCCGTTCGGTGGGCACCATCTTCATAGACCGGAAGACGGGCCGTGACGTGCTGCGCGTCAATCGGCTCATCGAGGACGTGCTGCGCCGCGGCTACGGCGTTGTCATCTTCCCCGAGGGAACGAGCACGCAGGGGTTCGAGGTCCGCCGCTTTCGCACCTCTCTTCTCGACCACGCGGCGCGCACCGGGATGCCGGTTCACGCGGCGGCGCTCACCTACCGCACGGCCCCCGAGGAGCCGCCGGCGCACCTGTCGGTCTGCTGGTGGGGCGACGCCCCCCTCTTCGCCCACGCGCAGCGGCTCTTCGAGCTTCGGCGCTTCGACATCGTCGTGCGCTTCAGTCCCGTCGCGGCCAGCGCCAGCGACCGCAAGGAACTGGCCGGGCGCCTGCACCGGGAGGTAGAACGCATCTTCGAGCCCGTCGTCCCGCCGGACCAGCGCGCCGTCGAGACCGGCTTCTGACGAAACCGGTTCGCGCTCGCCACGGTCGGGACCCGGGAACCCGTCGCCGCGTCAGAACTCGAAGTGCAGCATCACCGAGTAGGTCCTCGGCGCCCCGAGCATGACCTGGTTGGCATAGATGAACGACGGATCGGTCTGCCCCAGGTAGAAGATGTCGGACCATGAGGCGTACGCCGCGTCGGTCAAGTTGTCGACGTTGAACGTCACGCGCACGGGGTCGAGCGTCAGCGCGACGTAGGCATCCGCATGCGCGTAGCCGTTGAGGACGATCGCGTTCGCGTTGTTGGCCTGGCGATCGCCGACGATGCGCACCGTGGCGCCCGCCTCCAGCGGCGCGCCGCCGATGTTCCGGTAGCTGCCCCAGAGATTGCCGGCGGCAGTCGGCACGTTGGGCGGGGTGTTCCCCGCGAACCGGACGAAATTGGCCGACGGCACGAACTCCGCGTCCGTGTAGGCCACGCTCGCGCCGATCTGCGCGTCGGTGTTCGGGCGAGCGGATACCGACAACTCCAGTCCGCGCGACTGGATGCCGCCGATCGTCGTGGCGCTGTCCAGGGCGAACCGCTCCAGGATGTCGTCCCGCTCGATGTCGAACCAGGCGGCAGTGACCTGCGTGCGACCCCCGTCGAGGTCGGCCTTCAGACCGACCTCCCACTGCCGTGCGTCGGTGAGGTCGAAATCCTGGTTCGCGTTGACCAGAAAGATGTTGGCGTTGACGGGATCCTTCGCGTTGCTCAACTGGCCGTACGCCACCAAGTCGTCGCGCAGGTTCACGACCGCGCCGGTGCGCCAGCTCCACCAGCGGAAGTCGCGCACGAAGCCGCTCGGCTCCACCGCGCCGACGGCGTCGCGATTGACCCGCTCGAGGCTCATGCCGTCATGCCGCAGGGCGCCGGCCAGCCTGACGCGATCGCCCAGCGGCAGGGAGTCCTCGATGAAGAACGCCCACGAATCGATGTACGTGGGACTGACGCCGCGCAGCTCGCGCTGCCCGTAGGTGCCGGGCACCGGGTTGAAGACATCGACCATGTCGCCCGGTACGAGCGGGAGCTGCCGGCGGAATCCGCGACCGCGCTCGAAGTCGAGCGTGGACGCCTCGAAGCCGACGGTGGCCCGGTTCTCGAGCCCGCCGACCGGGGTCCTGATGTCGAGGTGCACGCGGTCCCCGAACAGTTTCTGGTCGTGGTCGACGAAGAAGTAGCCGTAGTAGCGCTGGATCTGGCCCACTGTCGTGCAGACGTCGACGACGGCGGTGCAGTACGGAAAGCCTTCCGCGTTCTGCCAGTTCCGCTTGGCGTTGAAGTTGTAGACCGTGTTGCGCAGCGTGACCTGATCGCTCAGCTGCACCTCGGCGTCGGCGCGCAGCAGGAGCTGCGTCGAATCGTTCACCGCGTCCGTCACGTTGTAATTGAGGAAACGCGTGCGCGCATCGATTCCCTCGCCGGTGGTGGTGGAGATCACGTCGAGCGGTTCGCCGATCACCGCGGCGGGCAGCAGCGGGGTGCCGAAATACGACCCGACGTCGTCGGTCAGGTAGTCCACGCTGAACCGCAACTCGGCCCGCGGGGCGGGTCGCCACAACAGGTTGCCGGTGACGTTGGACGAGCTCGGACTCATGCGCTCGACGAAGCCGTCGGAACCGTATCGGCTGACGTCGAAGCGGTACCAGAGCGTGTCGCTGATCGGCCCGTTCGCGCCGACGGCCGTCTGATGCGTGTTGAACCGTCCGTACGAGAACAACGCGTTGTACTCGGGCGCGTCCGTCGCCATCGCCTGCTTGGTGACGGCGTTCACCGTGCCGGCTACCGCGCCCTGGCCGTTGAGCACCGACGCCGGTCCGCGGAGCAGCTCGACGCGATCGAGGTTGAAGGTGTTCTGCGGCCGCATGACCATGTTGGCGGGGCCGAGCCAGATCCCGTCCCGCAGGACCGTGATCTGCGAGCGCGTGAACCCGCGCACCGAGAAGCTCGACGGCGCGGCCGGACTGTGACCCGCGAGCACGCCCGGCACCGTCTCCAGCGCGTCGCTGATCCGCTGGAAGCCGCGCGTCTGCATGACCGCGCTGTCGATCACGTCTATCGAGGCCGGAATGTCCATGGCGCGCAGGCCCAGGCGGCTGCCGGCCTCCGTCGATTCGCCGAGCCCCAGCTCGCCGCGAATGCCGGTGACCGTAACGCGCTCTTCGAAGGCCGCTACCGGCAGCCGCAGGTCGAGGCGCACGGGCGAGCCCGCGGCGACCGTGATACGTGAGGTGAGCGGCGCGAATCCCTGCCGCCTGACCGTCAGGCTGTAATCCCCGGCCGGCACGTCGCTGAAGCTGAACGCGCCGTCGGATCCCGTGGTGGCCGACCGATCGAGCTCCTCGATAGTGACCACAGCCGCCGCCAGCGGCGCCCCGCCGCCTTCGTCCACGACCGTTCCCTGCACCATGCCCGACGGCTGGCCGGCCGCCGGAACCGCCACAAGCAACCCGAGCGCTGCAGTAAGCGCGGTGATAGCGCCACAGCTACTGCGCACGCGCGTTGCATCGATTACCGGTCCTGAATTCGAATCCGATCTCAATTGTCTTTCCTCTCCATGCTTGTTCGGGCCACCGTACGCGGTCCAATTGATGAGTATCCAATGAAGCGGCCGGCCACTTGCTTAACAGTTGCTTAAGTTTTGCTGAAGCCTCCCGGCGCATCCCTGTCGCCGGCGAGCGTCGCGGATGGCTGCGGGTGATGACGCCCGGCGCAAAGCTGCGGGGATCGCGATGTGGAAATGGAGCGGCGACGCTGGCTAGCGCCGACCGGCCTCCTTACGGCGCCATGTCCAGGTCCCGCACGAGAACCAGCCGCCGCAGCGCCCGCGCCAGCAGCGCCCGCGCCCTCCCGTCACCTCGGCCGCGGCGCACCTCCGCCGCCGCTTCCATCAACGAGGCCGCCGCCAACTCGCGAGCCCGCACCACGGCCGCCGGCCGCGACCACCGGTGCCCGCGCAGCAGCGCCCGCAGAACCCGACGACGTCGACGCGCCTCGACCGAACCGCCCGGATGCTGCAACGTCACACCCCCCCCACCGCGGCCCGTCGAACACGGCGCGCCCGCGACCTGGCCCGCAAGCGCCGCCGGCTGGACCGCGGGCGCCAGCGGCGTAGTCCGCAGCTCGGATCCGCCTCCGCGGTCAGGTCGACCAGGTCGGGGGCGCTCCAGCGTGCGGCATGCACGGCCGGCTCTCAGCGCAGGCTCCGCAGGTAGTTCACCAGGTTCCAGATGTCCGGCTCGCTGAGCCGGCCGCGGAAGGCATCCATCGCGTAGTCCGGTCCGATGCCGTCGCGGATCGCCGCGAAGATCTCTCCGTCGCTGCCGCCATGCCGCCACGTCGTGTCGGCGAGGTTCGACGGACGCGCACCGTAGGCGGCGGTGGCGGCCGCCAGCCGGCCGTCCCCGCGTCCGGTCGGGCCATGGCACGTCGCGCAGTGGGCGCGGTAGAGGGCGGCGCCGGCGGCCACCGAGGCCGAGGTCGCGACTATCGGGTTCGTCAGACCCTGCGCTGCGGGACGTTCACGCGGCCGGACCGGGTGCGCGACGTCCACACTGGCGTCCTCCGTCGCCGCCGATTCCGACAGCGAACGGAGAAGCGCCGCGGTGTCCTCGCGCACGAAACGGTCGCCGCCGATGCCGTCGGCGTAGAAGGCCAGCGCCAGCGGCGTCTCGCCGCGCCGGTTCTCCACGTCCGGGTCCGCGCCGCGTGACGTCAACAACTCGATGACGCGGTTCATGCCGTGCGAGGCCGCGGCGTGCAGGGCGGTGTCGCCGGCATCGTTGGCCGCGTTGACGTCCGCGCCCAGCGCCAGCGCCGCAGCGACCGCCGCGCGGGCCAGGCGCTCCTCGGCGGCCGGGATCGTCGAGCCGAGCGCGGCCGACTCGACCGGGTTGTAGGAAGAGAAGTCGCGCCGATCCCGGATGAACGCGCTGCCGCCGCCCCGGTTGTAGCCCTGGCCCGCCGCCGCCATCAGCGGCGTGGTGCCGTCCCGGCTCGGCTGCCGCGAATCCGCGCCGGCGGCCGCGAGCACCCGCAGCATCTCGACCTCCAGGAACCGGGCGGCGAGCCAGAACGGCGTGGCGCCGACCCACCGATCCATGAAGGCGAAGTCGTGGCTCCAGCGGCGCACCGGCGTGCCGCTGGTCAACCGCGCGTTCGGATCGGCCCCGTGCTCGAGGAGCGCGCGCACCAGCGGCAGCCCGGCCCCCGGATCGTCGTTCGCGACGCCGCGGTCGCGCAGCGTGCCCCGCAGCACCGCCGCGTGCAGCGCCGTGTAGCCGAGCGGCGCCGCGTTCGGGTCCGCCCCCGCGTCGAGCAGGAACGCGGCCAGCGATCCGTGACCGCTGTGGGCCGCGATGTTGAGGGCGGTATTGCCGTCGGCCGCGGTGTCGTGCACGTCCGCACCGGCGGCGATCAGCAGGCGGGCCGACTCCAGGTCGCCCGAGCGCGCGGCGAACAGCAGCGGGGTGGTCCCGCCCTCGGCGACCTCCTCCAGGGCGATGCCGCGCGACGCCGAGCCGGCCGAGCGGCTGCCGCCCATGTTGTAGACCCGACGCCGGGTGCCGGTGCGGGCGTGAATGTCGGCCCCGTGGTCGAGGAGCATCCGAGTGACCGCCGGCCGCCGGTTCGCGACCGCCCACATCAGGGCCGACTGACCGCGCGTCGTCTCGATGGCGTTCACGTGCGCCCCGGCATCCAGCAGGGCGTCCACCGCCCCCGGGCTCCCCGCGCGCGCCGCCGCCATCAGGGCCGTCTCGCCGCTGGCGAGCGCCCCGTTCGGATCCGCGCCGGCCGCCAGGAGGCGCTCGACCAGCGCGCCGTGCCCGCGGGCGCAGGCCATCAGGAGCGGCGTGACGCCGAGATCGTTCGCCGCGTCGACGTCGGCGCCGGCGCCGAGGAGCAGGTCGGCAATCTCCACGCTCTCGCGGTGGACCGCCCAGTGGAGGGCCGTGGCGCCGTCCGGCTGCCGCCCGTCCGCATCGACCGCTGCGAAGAGCAGCGTCCGCACGGCCGCAACGTCCACGGCTCGCACGGCCGAGATCAGACGTGACGCCCCGGATGCGGGTTCCGCCTGACCCTGGACGGCGGCCGGCGCCGCAGCCAGAAGTGCTGCAAGCAGCAGCGCGCATCTCGCCATGGCGCTACAGGTCCAGCCGCCCGGTGCTGTCGTGGAGACTGTCGAGCCGCATGCCCAGCTTCTCCGCCACCGTCAGGTGCAGGTTGGCGAGGGGCGTGCCGCCGGCGACGGACCGGCCGCCGCCCGCGCCGCCGTCGTAGCGCAGGTGCCGGCCGCCCTTCAGGCGTCCCCCACCGCCGCCCGCCACCACCAGCGGCAGGTTCCACGGCTGGTGATCGCCCTCGGACATGCCCGCGCCGTAGTAGAGGACGACGTGATCCAGCAGCGAGCCGTCGCCGTCCGGAGTCGCGGCCAGGCGGCCGAGGTAGTAGGCGAACTGCTCGGCGTGGTGCGTGTTGATGCGGATCAACTGCTCGCGGCTGATCGAGCTGTCCTCGTGCGACAGCGGATGGTGTCCGCCGGGCGCGCCGATCTCCGGATAGGTGCGGCTGCTGAACTCGCGGCCCACCATGAACGTGATGACGCGCGTCAGGTCGCTCTGATACGCGAGCACCTGCAGGTCGAACATCAGCCGCGCGTGGTCCGCGAAGCTCGCGGGCACGCCGGCCGGCTGGTCGAATGCCGGAAGCTCCCGCGCCGCCTGGGCCTCGATGCGCTGGATCCGCCGCTCGATGTCCCGCACGGCGTCTAGGTACTCCGCCAGCTTGGCCGCGTCGCCCGGACCGAGATCGCGGGCGAGGGCGGCCGCCTTCTCGCCGACCGAATCGAGCAGGCTGCGGTTCTGCGCCAGCCGCGCCTGGCGGACGGCCGGGTCGGTGCTGCCGCCGTCGCCGAACATCCGCTCGAAGACCACGCGCGGGTTGTGCTCCATCGGGAGCGGGGTCCGCGGGCCGCGCCACGTGATGGTGTGGCTGTAGGTGCAACTGTAGCCGCCGTCGCAGGTGCCCGCCCCCTTGTCGCCGGACTCCAGCGACAGCTCCAGGGATCCGAGCGCGGTGTCCTGCCCGAACTCCCGGGCGAGGAGCTGATCGAGCGAGACGTCGGCCAGGAAGTCGTTGCCCTCCTGCCCGAAGGGGCGTGGGATCGCCCCGGTCAGGTACTTCGTCGCACAGCGGCCGTGGACCGCTCCGCTGCGCGCGGTCAGGCCGTTCACGTTCTGGGTCAAGCCGGTCAGCACCAGCAGCCGGTCGCGGAACGGCTCGAGCGGCTTCAGGATCGGCGAGAGCTCGAACCCGGCGCCGGCGGCGGACGGCGTCCACCGGTCGATCACCACCCCGTTCGGCACGTAGACGACACCGAACCGTCGCACGGGGCGGGCCGCCGAGCGGTGGAGCGCGGTCAGCGCCGGCGCCATGCCGTCGAGCAGCGGCAGCGCCACCGCCGCGCCGAGGCCGCGCAGCACCGTCCGGCGGGGAACGGCCTTCCTGGTGATGATCATGACTCCGACCTCCGCATCCGGAACGACGTGCTCTCGACGATGCCCAGGATCAGGGACGACCAGCGGTGGTCGTCCTCCGCGGCGGCGCGCGTTACGGCGCGGATCACCGGGCGGTCGTAGTGCTCGATTCCGCGGCCGAGAGCGTAGGTGAGCAGCTTCTCGGTAACCGTCTCCACGAACTGCTCCGAGCGGTCCAGCAACACCCGCCGCAGACCCGCGGGACCGTCGAACGACGTCGTCCCGTCGGCAAGGACCGCCGAAGCGTCGACCGGGAGGCCGGCGTCGCGGGTACGCCAGGCCCCGACCGCGTCGAAGTTCTCCAGCGCGAAGCCGAGCGGGTCCATCGGCGCGTGACAGACGGCGCAGGCCGCGTTGCGCCGGTGTTGCGCCAGGCGCTCGCGCACGGTGCGGGGCTCGCCCGCCTCCCCGCGTGCCGGCAACGGCGGGATGTCCGGGGGCGGCGGGGCCGGCGGCGTCCCGAGGATGTTCTCCAGGAGCCATTTCGCCCGCAGCACCGGGGACGTGCGGTTGCCGTAGGACGTCGCGGCGAGGATGCTGCCCTGGCCGAGCAGGCCGCCGCGCCGCTCGTCCGGCAGCGTCACCCGCCGGTAGTGGCTTCCCGTGACACCCGCGATGCCGTAGTGCCGGGCCAGCCGTTCGTTCAGGAAGGAGTGGTCCGCGCGCAGCAGGTCGACGACGCTCCGGTCCTCGCGAAGCTGGCTCTCCACGAACAGCTCGGTCTCCCGCCGGAGGGCCTCGCGGAGGTTCTCGTCGAAATCGGGAAACAGGTTCGGATCGGGAGCGATGCCCGCGACGCTGCGCAGCGACAGCCACTGGCCGGCGAAGTTGTCGACGAGCGCGCGCGACCTCGAGTCGGCGAGCATGCGCCGCACCTGCCGTTCGCGCTCCGCGGGGTCGGACAGCCGGCCGTCGATGGCGGCGTCCAGCAGGTCGTCGTCCGGAATGCTGCTCCAGAGAAAGAACGACAGCCGCGAGGCAAGCTCCAGGTCCGAGAGCCGGTACGGGGCGCCCGGCGCGACGTCCTCCGGATCGCGCTCGATACGGAACAGGAACTCCGGATCGATGAGGAGGCGCTCGAGGGCCGCGCGGATGCCGGCCTCGAAGCCGCCCGCCTGCCGGCCGGTCCGGTAGAACGCGAGCAACGCGGCGACGTCGGCCTCGCCGACCGGGCGGCGGTACGCCCGGCGGGCCAGCGCCGCCAGGATCTGTCGGGCGCAGGCGTCCTCCGCGGCGCGGCCGCCGGGGCGGCAGATGAAGATCCGGGCGCGGCTGGCCGTCTCGCCCGATCCGGTGGCGGCGTACGGCCCGTCGATGGCGACGCTCTCGACGCCCGGCCCCTCCGGGCGCGGCGACGTGTCGGTGGTCTCGGTGACGGTGGCCCCGTACTCCCGCAGCGGCGGCTGCAGCACCCCCTCCTGCTCCCACGACTTGCCGACGAACGACACGCCGACCACCCGCGTGCCGGCGCGCACCGGCACGCGCACGGCCAGATCCGCGTCGGCCCCGGTGCGGTAGTCGTCCCAGTCCTGGCTCGGGTACTCCGCTTCGCCGGCGGCCACGAACGTTCCCGAGAAGGTGACCGGGGCCGGCCGGCCCGGCGCCTCGGCGCCGACCGGGAAGCGCGCGACGCGCCGGCCGTCGATCCGCAGGTCCAGGTCGTGCGCCTCGTCGAGATTGACGATGTACTCGTAGACGCTGCGCTTCAGCCGGATCGTGACGAGGTACTCGCCGTCGAGCGGAAAACGGTGGCGGACCGCGAGGCCGGCGCGGGAACCGAACGGCAGGTCGTCGCTCATCCGCTCGTTCTGCGTCATCGCGATCGGGACGCGATAGACCTGCGACGTAGAGCCCGGCCCTATCGTCGGATCGCCGACCGCGAGACGGCTGATCCGGCGCGCCGCCGACAGGTAGCGCTCCATCAGCACGGGGGACAGCGCCAGCGTGCCGGCGAGATTGTCGAAGCCGTGGCCCGTGTCGTCGGCCGGCAGCAGGGCGGCGGCGTCGACCTCGAGCGCCAGCAGGTCACGCACCGCGTTCGCGTACTCGGCGCGGTTCAGGCGGTGTGCGGGCACCCGTCCCGGCTCGATCCTGGACGCGGCGGCGCGGTCGAGCTCGGCTTCCAGCCACGTCCGGAAACCGTCGTAGGTTTGCCGCTCGGGACGCGGGCGGCCGGCCGGGGGCATCATCCCGCCGCGCAGCTTCAGGACGACCCGCTCCCAGATCTCCGGCGTCGCGCCGACGCGGGAGACGTCGAGCGCATCGAGCGCGAGCCCGCCCGTCCGCAGCCGCTCGTTATGACAGGTGACGCAGTAGCGATCGAGCAGGGCGCGCTGCGGCGCTGCCGTGGAGGTGGCTTCTTGCACCGACGGCGTCCGAATCTTCTCGGCAGCCTCCACGGCCTCCGGGTGCAGCCCGACCGCGCCCGCAACGGCAGACGCCACGGCCAGGCACCGTGCGACCCTATGCCCCATGGCCGCCATCTTACACCCGCACCCGGGCCGGGACCGGCCGTAGAATGGGGCCGATATGCGTACCCTCAGCCTCCGTGCCGGACCCGCCGCGCTGGCCGTCCTGCTGCTCATCCCAACCCTAGCCGCCCAGGACCGTAGCGGGCCGACGCCCAAGGTGGCCCCCAGCGGCCGGGTGACGACGAGCGTGACCTTCGACGGCCGCGTGCTGCCCGACGGCGGGTGGTTCACCTACACCCCGTCCCACTCGGGCCCGTCCCGCATCACCATCGACTACGGCCAGCCGCACGCCCGGACCCGGGAGATTTTCGGCGGGCTGGTTCCCTACGACGAGGTCTGGCGCCTGGGGGCGAACTGGGCCACGCGCCTGACCCTCGACTTCGACGTCCGCTTCGGCGAGCTCGACGTGCCGCGCGGGGAGTACACGCTGTTCATGCTCCCGCGGGAACACGGCGGCGAGCTCATCGTGAGCCGCCAGACCCGGCAGTGGGGCACGGACTACGACCCCTCCTTCGACTTCGGCAGGACGTCCATCGGTCGCCGCACGCTGGAAGGAAACGTCCGCAGCCTGGCGGTCACCCTGGAACCGGACCTGCCGGCGGAAGAGGGAGCCGCCCCGTCCGGGATGCTCCGCATCACCTGGGGACAAGCGGAGTACTTCACCGCCTGGCGGATGCGCTGGCCCTGAGAAGCCGCCGCCGAAGCAGGCGACCGATGCCCATGACCCTTCGTTTCACGCGGGCCATTTTGCGTTACGATGCCGTATGGCCGCCAGTTGCGCGAGCGGATGGCGAAGCTGGAGGGGTTGCTCGAAGGTCCTTCGCGAGGCCGTCACCGGCACGCGCGCCGCATAGAACGTCCGGCTCTCACCGACACCCGGTCCGAAGGGGAGGTCCCATGCGTATCGAGACGACGGCTCGGCATCGAACCCGCCTGGCGGTATCGACGGTCGCGGCGGCCCTGCTCGTCGGTACGGGCGCGTTGCCCGGCAGCCCCGCACTGGCTCAGGACGCCGGCGCAACCGGCGTGATCGCCGGCAGCGTGGCGGCCGACCGCGGCGAGGTGCGCGCCCTGCGCGTCAAGGCGCACGACACCGTCCACCGCATCGCCTATACCGTCTACACGCGGGACGGCCGCTACCGTATCTTCAATCTGCCGCCGAGCACCTACGACGTCAGCGTCGTCGAGGAGGCGTTCGAGTCGCCGACCGCGACGGTGGAGGTGAGTGCGGGCGCGACGACGACCGTCGATATCGTGCTGACGGCCCTCGGCGCCGGACCCGAGCAGGGCGCCGCGGCCGCTGGTGCATCGGCCCAGCGGAACTACGGCGGCGGAGCGGCTGACGATCGGGCGGCGGAGATCGTCGACTTCGACACTCTCTACCCGCCTCATCCGGCACGCGACGTCATGCTGCGCTCCTGCTTCGGCTGTCACGGCCCGGCCGGCTTCCACCGCCGCGGGCCGCGCAACGAGCGCGGCTGGCGCCGGGCCGTCGACCGGATGTTCGACATCGACGGCCGTGTCGCAAACATGGCGCCCGGCGTGCCGCAGATAACGCACGACCTGGTGTCGGTCGACGAGAAGGAACTGATCATCCAGTACCTGACCTCCCTCTTCGGACCGGGCTCGACGCCGCGCGACCTCGAGCTCGACCCGCTCGTCCGCGACGAGCAGGCGCTCTCCGAGGCGGTCTACATCGAGTACGAGCTGAAGCGCGGGCCGGAGCGGCTGCTCTCGAACGGCGCGCCGCCGCGCGGCAGCATCCACAGCGTCTTCGCGAGCCGCGCCGAGCCGGGGGTCATCTGGGTGTCGGGCAACGGCTCGAACTCCATCATCCGCATGGACAGCCGGGATCCCGACTTCGAGACCCGCACCGACGAGCTGTGGATCGAGAACGAGGAGAACATCAACGTCACGCCGCACGGCATCGTCGAGTACCGCGGCCGCGTCTACTGGGTCGAGCTGACCGGCGACCACTTCGGCGAGCTCGACCCCGCCACCGGCGAGATGAAGCGCTACCCGATGCCGACGAAGGGCGCCGGCCCGCACAGCGTCTGGGTCGATTCCCGCGGCAGCTTCTGGTACACCTACTTCGCCTCGGCCGGCCGCATCGGCCGCTTCGACCTCGCCGCCGAGGACTTCACCGAGTGGGAGCCCCTGTCCGGTTTCAGCGGCTACGGCATCGTCGTCGACCGGCAGGACCGGGTCTGGGCGGTCGGCCTGCACACGCCCGCCATCTACATGTACAACCAGGAGACGGCCGCGTGGCGGTCGTACCCGCTGGCCAACCCGGCGCGGCGCCCCGCCATCGACTCCGACGGCAAGATCTGGGCCGCCCACTACTTCGGCAACGCGATCTCGAAGATCGATCCGGTCACATCCGCCGTCACCGAGTACGTGCTGCCGCTCAAGGACGGCAACCCCTACGACGTCTGGCCGGACGACGACGATAACCTCTGGGTCGAGAACGGCATCTACAACTCGCTGGTCCGCTTCGACCAGCAGACCGACGAGTTCACCTACTTCCCGTTCCCGGAGCTGCGGGCGCACACGCCGAAGCTCGACCGCGATGCGGAAGGCACGCTCTGGTTCACCTTGCGCGGGCCGTCCGGACCGGGCGTGGCGGCGCTGAAACCGCACGGCAACGTGCCGGCGGAAACGAATGCCGGCCAGTAGGAAATCCGCCATTGCGTGGCTGGAAATCGTCCACTAGATGGTTGATTTACAGCCACATCGCGGATAACATCCCAGTCGCATGCGCGGCCGACATGCGACTGGCGCCCTGCTGGATGCACTACGCGACACACCCGTCGTGTACCTGCAGGGTGCGCGGCAGACCGGCAAGAGCACGCTGGTCCGCACCGTCGCCGAACGGCAGCATCCGGCGCGGTACCTGACGCTCGACACGGCCGCCGTCCTGGCCGCGGCGTCGAACGACCCCGAAGGGTTCGTCGCGGGACTCGAACGGCCCGTCGTCATCGACGAGGTCCAGCGGGCGCCTGCCCTGGCGCTCGCCATAAAGGCGGCCGTCGATGCCGACCGCCGTCCCGGGCAGTTCCTGCTGACCGGCTCGGCCAGCGTCATGTCCCTCCCGGCGCTCTCCGACTCGCTCGCCGGCCGCATGGAGCTGCACACGCTCTGGCCCTTCTCGCAGGGCGAGCTCGCGGACGTTCGCGAGACGTTCGTCGACCGCGTCTTCGCGGAAAGACTGGTAACGCCCGACACGGTGCCGAACACGGAGAAGTCCCTGGTCGAACGGGTGTGCACCGGCGGCTATCCCGAGATCCAGACCCGCAGGAGCCATGCCCGCCGGCAGGCGTGGTTCGACTCCTATGTCGACGCCATCCTGCAGCGCGACGTGCGCGAACTGGCCAACATCGAGCGGCTGTCAGAACTCCCGCGGCTGCTCGCCCTGCTCGCGTCGCGCGCCGGCGAACTGCTCAACTTCGCGGATCTGGCCAGGACGCTGGGGATCCCGCAGACGACCCTGAAGCGCTACATGACGCTGATGGAGATGACGTTCCTCGTGCGGCTGCTGCCGGCCTGGTTCTCGAATCTCGGGAAGCGCCTCGCGAAAGCCCCCAAGCTGCTGCTGGCCGACACGGGGCTGCTCACGCACCTGGTTGAAGCCGACGAGAATCGGCTCCGGCGCAACCGCACGCTGTTGGGACACGTCCTCGAAAACTTCGTGGCGATGGAGCTGCTCAAGCAGCTCGGCTGGTCGGAACGGCGCTGCCGGCTGTTCCATTTCCGCACCGAGAGTGGCGTCGAGGTCGACCTCGTCCTCGAGGACCGCGCCGGCCGTCTCGTGGGTATCGAAGTGAAGAGCGCTGCTTCCGTGCGGCAACAGGACTTCCGCGAGCTGGAAACGCTGGCGCGGTTGACGGGGGATCGGTTCGCCCGCGGCGTCGTTCTATGCACCGGGACGACCGTCGTTCCGTTCGGCCGGAACCTGTTCGCGCTTCCCGTTTCGCAGCTCTGGGCCTGAAGCCCGGTCTTCTACTTCCCAGTGAGCTGCGCCTTGAAGTCGACCTCCAACTCGGCCTCCCACGCGACACGCTGCTCGATCTGGTCGCGGCGGGTCTGCAGGCAGTCGAAGCAGAGGGTCCCGGGGATGGCGTGGCCTTCACCGTCGGTGGGAATGCCGCGCTCCTCCATGATCTGGCGGAGCAGCGCCGCGGTGTGCTTCTGCGCCTTGTAGAAATCGGAGTAGCTGAAGCCGTCGGCGATGGCGAGCGGCGAGTAGCCGAGCTCGGTGCGGGCGTCCAGGTCGGCGCCCTGCTCCACGAGATGCTCGGCGACGTTGTTCGCGCCGCGGAAGGCGGCGCCGTGCAGGGCGGTCATGCCGCGGTAGTTTGCGGCGTTGATGTCGTTGCCGTGCTCGAGGCACAGCTTGACGGCCTCCAGAACCTCGTCCTCCTGACCCGGCAGCGACCCGCCGTCCTCACCCGGGTTCCAGATGGCGACCCCGGACGCGACCATCAGCGGCGTCGTGCCGTCGGCGCTCGGTATCGTCGGATCGGCGCCCGCGTCCAGCAGCACGCGCATCGCCTCGGTGTCGGTCACCTTGGCGGCCAGGAAGAAGGGGGTCGCGCCCAGCCGGTTGAGGCGGTTGCGCTGGCCGTCCTTCATGCCGTTGACGGTCATCCGGGCGTTGACGTCGCCGCCGACGGCGATCATCTTCCGCAGCACGTCGATGCTGTCGACGCTGCCGCTCGGAATGGGTCCGGGGAAACCGAAGCCGGTGTTCATCCGGCGCGTGCGGACGAGCTGGTGCAGCGCGCCCCAGCCGGCCCCGGCCAGGTTCGGGTCGGCGCCGCGGTCGAGCAGGTAGTCGGCCAGCTCCCAGTTGGCATTGGCCACCGCGACGACCAGCGCGCTCTGGCCGTCGGACAGCGTGTCGTTGACGTCGGCGCCGGCCGCCAGCAGCACCTGCACGGCGTCGATGTGCCCGCTGCGGGCCGCGAACAGCAGCGCGGTGAAACCGGTGGGCGGCGGCGCGTAGAACAGGCGGTTGCCGTTCGGCGGCCGCTCGACCGTCTCGGTCTTGGCGCCAACGTCGGCGCCCAGCTCGGCCAGCGCGTGCACGGCATCGGCGTTGTTGCGGGCGGCGGCCCACATCAGCGCGGTCTGGCCGCGGAAGCTGTCGCGCAGGTTCGGGTCGGCGCCCCGCACGAGGAGCACCCGAATCGCCGCGGCGTTCCCGGTGCGCGCGGCGGTCATCAGGACCGTCTCGCCCTCCGGCAGCGCGGCGTTCGGATCGGCCCCGGCTTCGAGCAGCGCCTCCAGGATATCCGCGCTGCCGTTCTCGGCCGCAAGCGAGATCGGCTGCACGCCGTAGCGGTTCTTCACCGACACGTCGGCGCCGGCTTCGAGCAGCAGATCCACCAGGCCGGCGTCGTTGCGGTGCACCGCCCAGTGCAGCGCGGTGGCGCCGTCCGGCGCGGTCTGGTCGACGTCGACGCCCCGGCCGACCAGGGAGCGCACCGTGTCGAAGTCGGCCGCCTTGACCGCCGCCAGTAGCGGCGCGTCCCGCCGTGCGGCCGCCTCGGCCGTGGCGGCCGTGATGCCAAGCCCCGCCACAAGGGCGATGGCGGTCACCAACGACACGAGCGTATGCGACCTGTTTCCAGCGACATGCATGAGAACCACCTCGTCACCGAACGCGAGCACGATCCGTCGTTTCGTGCCCGCCATCCTAGCACGGCAGAAAGCCGGCGAACGGCGGCGCCCGGCCCCGTCCGTGAAGACGATACGCGTCGCGTCATGCCAACGCCCCGCTCGTGGAGAGTGCATCCGCCCAGATCGAGGACATCGGCCGGCAGGGCCGGCCTCGATTGCGGCGCCGGCAGCGCTCCCGTGCGTTTCCGGCGGTTGCTTGAGGCGCTGCACGAGCGGACTGGCGAGCGCGTCGTCGTCCTGGTGGACGAATACGACAAACCGATCTGCGGCTACACCGAGGCCGACCTCGACACGAGAGCCTGCACGCCGACGACGACCTGCTTGTCGGCCTTCGACGTCGCTTCGGTAGCGACCGAGGCGCTGCTGTTCCAGACCGGCTACCTGACCATCGCGGCCGAACAGAACCTGGCCTGCTACCTGCAGTACCGCCTCGGGTACCCGAACCGGGAGGTGCGGCGGGGCCTGAGCCGCGGCCTGCTGCGCTGGCGCCGAACTGGCGCTCGGCGGGCAGCAGCATCGCGCTCCGCCGCGCACTGGCGGCCGAGGACTGGACCGACCTGGAGGCGCTGTTCCGGAAGTTCGTGGCGGGCATCCCCCACGACGAGCGAATTGGTTTCGGGTACCTGGTGCAACGAGCCCGGTCGTGAGTGGGATCTGCTGATCTTCGCGGTGGTGATCGGCATGATCGCAGCCTTCGTGGTCTGGCTGGTCCGCGGACGCCAGTTGCAGCGGTGGGACCTTCGGGCCTCGCCCGTTGCGCCCTCGACGACGGCAATTCTGTGGACAGTGGCGTTGTGCGCCATCATCCCCACCAGCCTGCTGTCGCTTTCGATATACACGGCGGACCCGTGCGCCCCGGAACAGCAGAGGGCAAATGTCGTGTGGCGGTGGGCGGGAGTTGTGGTCGCAGCGGCGGCGTGTCTGGCCGGATTGCAAGTAGCGAAGGCACAGTACGTGAAGGGTAGCAGGCGGTGAAGAACCTGAAGAACACACTGGTCGTCTGTGGCGGCACCGGTGCCCACGTGGCGCTGGCTCTGGTCCGACTGCACACGCTTGACCATGCGCTCGGGTTCTTCCGCCAGCCGCACGGCAAGCCGCTCGCCTTCCCGACGCTCTACCTCGTGGATCAAGATTCCGGGGACGGCGCCACCGAAACAACCGCGTGGCAGCTTGTCCGCCGGTTCGTCGCCGCCCACCCGAGCCGCCACAACTGGCAGGGGGCGATCGGCAGTTCCGATCCCCCCGGAACTCAAGATCGTCACGCCGTTGCCGGTAGGCAGCGACCGGGCGTGGTTCAACCCGCCGTACGAGACCCTCGGGCGACGCTTCGCTGATTCGCCCTGGCTCGACCTGCTTGTGTCGCGAGAGCAGCGCGACATCCGCTTCTCCCACGGCATGATGGGGTCGCCCGCGGTCGGTTCGCTGCTGTTCCGCCTCAAGGAGTTCGACACAAGGCAAAGCGGCACCAACCATGACGGCACCTACCACGAATTGTTGAGCGCACGGGGGCGGGTGGCGGTTGTCGGATCGGCAAACCTCTGCCGGCATCGCCCCGCGTCGCAATGCGACTCGGGGGCATGGCGGGGATCGTGCAGGAACGCCGACGCCGAGCCGACGCCGAGATGCACCCGGAGACGCGCGGGACGCCGGGAGTATGATGCCGTGTGGACCGACGCAAGCTCCCCACCGGCATCCAGACCTTCCGCCGCATCCGGGAGGAAGACTACTACTACGTCGACAAGACCTCCTACGCCCAACGGATTGCGCAGAACGGCGGCACCCACTACTTCCTGTCGCGACCCCGCCGGTTCGGCAAGAGCCTGTTCGTGGACACTCTCAAGGAGCTGTACGAGGGCAACGAGCCGTTGTTCCGCGGACTAGCCGTCCACGACACGTGGGACTGGTCGAAGCGCCATCCCGTCGTGCGGCTGAGCTTCGCCGGCGGCAACTTCAGGAGGCCCGGCGAACTGCAGGCGAGCGCCATGCAACAAATCGGCGCGGTGGAGCACCGGGCCGGACTGCCGGCCTCCGAGGTTCCTACCCCCGCGGGACGGTTCGCCGACCTTCTGGAGGCGCTGCACGAACGCACCCGTGAGCGCGTCGTCGTCCTGGTGGACGAGTACGACAAGCCGATCCTGAACGCGCTGGAGGGATCGGCGCCTTCGGACGGGCGCGGCGAAACGCCTGCCGACGCCAACGCGCAGGCGACCGCCAACCGCGACGACCTGCGCGGGCTCTACGGTACCCTCAAGGACTGCGACGCCCACGTCGAGTTCACCTTCATCACCGGCGTCAGCAAGTTCTCCAAGGTCAGTCTCTTCTCCGACCTCAACTTCCTAATCGACCTCACCCTGAATCCGCGCTACGCGGCCATCTGCGGCTACACCGAGGAAGACCTCGACTCCGTGTTCGCACCCGAGCTCCCCGGCCTCGATCGAGACCAGATCCGCGCTTGGTACAACGGCTACAGCTGGCGCGGGAACGAGAACGTCTACAACCCGTGGGCCATCCTCCACCTGTTCGCCAGCCGCGAGTTCAAGGCCCACTGGTTCGAGACCGCTACGCCCCGCTTCCTCATCGACGCGCTGATCGGACGCGGCTTCTCCGCCCCCGCCCTCGAGAGCCTGCACGCCGACGACGACCTGCTGTCGGCCTTCGACGTGGCGTCGATGGCGACCGAGGCGCTGCTGTTCCAGACCGGCTACCTGACCATCGCGGCCGAAGATAAGGACCCGGACGGCGTGCCCCTGTACCTCCTGGGTTATCCGAACCGGGAAGTGCGGCGCGGACTGAACCGCGGCCTGCTCGACGCACTGGCGCCGAACTGGCGGTCGACAGGGAGCGGCATCGCGCTCCGCCGCCTGCTGGCGGCCGAGGACTGGGCCGGACTGGAAGCGTTGTTTCGCAAGCTGCTGGCGGGCATCCCCCACGACTGGCACCGGCGCAACGACATCGCGCGTTACGAGGGCTACTGGTCGAGCGTCTTCTATGCCTGGTTCCAGGCGTCGATGGACGGCGTGGCGGTGGAGGACGCCACCAGCCGCGGGCGCCTGGACATGGCGGTGGTGCTGGGCGACAGCGCGTTCCTTTTCGAGCTCAAGGTGGCCGAGCGCGGGGCGGGGAGTGCCCGGCCGGCAGGAGCGGCGGCAGACGCCCGACCGGCGAGCGCGACGAGCGAGCCTGCCTCACACACGGACAGCGCGGCGCTGGCGCAGTTGACGGCGCGCCGCTACGCGGACAAGTACCGAGCGCCGGGCCGCAACGTTCACCTGATCGGCGTGGAGGTCAGCGCCGAGACACGCGACATCACCGCGTTCGACGTGGCGCCCGCCTGAGGGCCCCGATGAATAGAATGCCCTGGTGGACAGGCGCAAGCTCCCGATCGGGATCCAGACGTTCCGCCAGATCCGCGAGGAGGACTACTACTACGTCGACAAGACCGCCTACGCTTGCCGGATCGGGGAAGACGCCGGAAAGCACCTCTTCCTGTCTCGACCCCGCCGGTTCGGCAAGAGCCTGTTCGTGGACACCGTCAAGGAGCTGTACGAGGGCAACGAGCCCTTGTTCCGCGGACTGGCCGTCCACGACGCGTGGGACTGGTCGAAACGCCATCCTGTCGTGCGGCTGAGCTTCGCCGGCGGCAACTTCAAGCGGCCGGGCGAGCTGCACGCGAGCGTCATGCGGCAACTCGCTGCGTGCGAACGCCGGGCCGGGCTGCCGGCCTCAGACGTTCCCACGCCCGCGGGACGCTTCGCCGACCTTCTGGAGGCGCTGCACGACCGGACGGGCGAGCGCGGCGTCGTCCTGGTGGACGAGTACGACAAGCCGATCCTGGACGCGCTGGAAGGACCGGCGCCTGCCGGCGAGCGCGGCGAAATGCCCGCCGCCGCCAACGCGCAGGCGATCGCCAACCGCGACGACCTGCGCGGGCTGTACGGCACCATCAAGGACTGCGACGCGCACGTCGAGCTCACCTTCATCACCGGTGTGAGCAGGTTCAGCAAGGTGAGCCTGTTCTCCGGACTGAACAACCTCACCGATCTCACCCTGAACCCGCACTACTCGGCGATCTGCGGTTACACGGATGCAGACCTCGACACGGTGTTCGCGCCGGAGTTGCCAGGGCTGGAGCGCGACGAGATCCGCGCCTGGTACAACGGCTACGCTTGGCGGGGAAGCGAGAACGTCTACAACCCCTACGCCATCCTGCATCTCTTCGCCAGCCGGGAGTTCGAGGCGCACTGGTTCGAGACCGCGACGCCGCGCTTCCTGATCGACACCCTGCTCCGGCACGGCTTCGCGGCCCCGGACCTCGAGAACGTCCACGCCGACGCCGCCCTGCTGTCGACCTTCGACGTGGACGCCATGCCTGCGGAGGCGCTGCTGTTCCAGACCGGCTACCTGACCATCGTGGACGAGGAGCGGCGCGACGGGAGAACGCTGTACCGGCTCGCGTACCCGAACCGGAAGGTGCGGCGCGGCCTGAACGACAGCCTGCTGGACGCACTGGCACCGAGCTGGCGGTCGGCGGGAGACGCTGGCGCGCTCCGCCGCCTTCTCTCGGTGCAGGATTGGACCGGCGTCGAATCGCTGTTCCGGCGGCTGCTGGCCGGCATTCCGCACGACTGGCACCGCCGGAACGACATCGCCCGCTACGAGGGGTACTGGTCGAGCGTCTTCTACGCCTGGTTCCGGGCCTCCCTGGACCACCTGGCCGTGGAGGACGCCACCAGCCGCAGCCGACTGGACATGGCATTGCGACTCGAGGAAGACGTCTACCTGTTCGAGTTCAAGGTGGCCGGGCGTTCGGAGCAGGGTGCGGCCCTGGCGCAGTTGAAGGCGCGCCGCTACGCGGACAAGTACCGCGCGCCGGGCCGTACGGTCCACCTCATCGGCGTGGAGGTCAGTGCCGAGACGCGCGACATCACGGCGTTCGACGTCGAGCCCGCCTGATGGCCGCCCGAACGCGGCCGGGGCAGGCTGGAGTCGGCCCCGTGCGCTCCCCAACGCGGAACGCTCGACGCGAGATTGGCCGGACTGTCCGCTACACCCCCGTCAGCGGCCCCGTGCTGTCGGAGATCCGGTCCACCTTCACGCCTACCTTCTCGAGCAGGGTCAGCCCGAGGTTCATGAACGGCGTGTGCATCTCGTAGACGAGGTGCCGGTTGCCGTCGAGCTGGCCGGCGCCGCCGCCCATCAACGTGATCGGCAGGTTGTACGGCGTGTGCTGATCGCCGTCGCCCATGCCCGCCCCATGCAGAAGGATGCTGTGATCGAGCAGCGTGCCGTCACCGTCCGGCGTGTTGCGCATCTTCTCGACCAGCTTTGAGAAGAGCGTCATCTGGTACTGGCTGATCTTCGTGTACTGCGCGATGTTGTGCGGATCCTGCTGGTGGTGCGACACCGTGTGGTGCGCCTCCGGCACGCCTATGTTCGGATAGGTCCGCCCGCTGGTCTCGCGCGCCATCTGCATGCAGCTCACGCGGGTGATGTCGGCCTGGAAGGCCAGCACCAGCATGTCCTGCAGCAGCCCGACGTGCTCCTCGTAGTCGTCGGGGACGCCGGCCGGCTGGTCGACGGCGGGCAGCGGCGTCGTGGTGTTGGTCTCCTCGGTGCGCTGGATGCGCCGCTCGATGGCGCGGATCGACTGCAGGTACTCGTCGACGGCGGCGCGGTCCTGGGCGCCCACCTTCCGCTCCAGGCGGTGGATGCTGTCGGTGACCGAGTCGAGGATGCTGCGGTCGGTCTTCATCTGCGCGAGGCGCGCCTCGACGCTGCCGCCGTCGCCGAACAGGCGCTGGAAGACGACGCGCGGGTCGCGCTCGTGGGGCAGCGGGGTCGTCGGCGTGAGCCACGACGTGGAATTGCGGTAGGCGCAGCTATAGCCGTTCTCGCAGTTGCCCACCTGGTAGTTCGACTCGGTGGTCAGCTCCAGCGAGCGCAGCGCCGTGTCCGCTCCCAGCTTGTCCGCCGCGTACTGGTCGATGGTCTTGCCGGCGCGGATGTCGGCCCCTTCGGTGCGCTTCGGCAGGATGCCGTTGAGCCAGCCGCCGTGCGCGCGCGTGTGGACGCCGCCGCCCTCGTTGGGGCTCACGACGCCGGCGTTGCTCAGGCCGGTCACCACCGTCATGCGATCGCGGTAGGGCGTCAACGGGCCGAGCACCGGGGTCAGATCGAAGTCCGAGCCGCCGTTCCCCTGTGGATGGAAGTTGCGCGGCAGCATCCCGTTCGGCACGTAGAAGAACGCAAGCCGCGGCACGGACGCCGTCACCGACCGGGCGGCGGCCGAAAGCGCCGGCACCATGGCGTCGAGCAGCGGCAGGGCGACGGTGGCGCCGAGGCCGCGGAGCACGGTCCGGCGAGACAGCGACTTCTGGGTGACGATCATGACTGCGCTCTCCTCATCAGGAACGGGTCACTCTTGACGATGCCGAGAATGACGGTCTGGAACCGGTAGTCGTCGGCCGCCGCCGCCCGCACGATGCGGCGCAGCGTCGGCATGTCGTTGGCCTCGAGCCCGCGGCCGAGGGCGTAGGTCATCAGCTTCTCGGTCACGGTGGTCACGAACTGCCCGGCGTTGTCGGCCAGCGCCCGGCGCATCCCGGCGACGTCGGCGAAAGCGCGGCCGTCGGGCAGCACGCCGGACGGGTCGATCGCGTTGAACGACTCGTCGACGACCCGCCAGCGGCCGATGGCGTCGAAGTTCTCCAGCGCGAACCCGGTCGGGTCGATCATCGAGTGGCAGGCCGAGCAGGCCGGGTTGTTGCGGTGCGCCTCCATGCGCGCGCGCAACGTCGGCCGCTTCGCCTGGGTCCTCTGGTCGTTCAGGGCCGGGATGTTCGGCGGCGGATCCGGGGGCGGCGTCCCCAGCAGGTTGTCCAGGATCCACTTGCCGCGCAGCACCGGCGACGTGCGGATGGCGTGCGACGTCAGCGTCAGGATGCTGCCGTGCCCCAGGATGCCGCGCCGGTTACCGTCGGCCGGCAGGTCGACGCGCCGGAAGTGGCTTCCGGTGACCCCCGGGATCCCGTAGTGCTCGGCGAGCCGCTCGTTGAGGAACGTGTAGTCGGCGGTCAGCAGCTCGACCATGCCGCGGTCGTCGCGCACGATGCGGTCGACGAAGAGCTCGGTCTCGCGCAGCATGCTCTGGCGCAACGACTCGTCGAAGGCGACCGAGAACGGATCGCCCGGCCGCACCGTGGTCTCCAGGTTGCGGAGCTGCAGCCACTGCGCGGCGAAGTTGGTGGTCAGCGTCTGGGAGCGCGGGTCGGCCACCATCCGGCGCACCTGCCGCTCCAGCTCGTCCGGATCGCTCAGCCGGCCCTGCTCGGCCGCGTCGAGCAGCTCGTCGTCCGGGATGCTGCTCCACAGGAAGAACGACAGCCGCGAGGCGAGATCGAGGTCGGGGACGCGGTACGGCTTGCCGGGCGCCGCACGGACCGGGTCGGACTCGATGCGGTAGAGGAACTCGGGGCTTACGAGCAGGCGCCGGAGGGCCAGCTCGACGCCGTCCTCGAAGCTGCCGCCGCGGCGGCCCTGCGCGTAGAAGTCGAGCAGCACCTGCATCTCGCCGGCCGTGACCGGGCGCCGGTAGGCGCGCCGCGCCAGCCCCGCCAGGATCTCGTGGGCGCAAGAGGCCTCCGCCGCGGTATCCGCCGGGCGGCAGGTGAAGATGCGCTCGCGTGACGGGGTCTCGGTCACGCCGGAGCCGCCGTAGGGGCCGGTAATCGTCACGCTGCGCACGAACGGCTGCTGCCCGGCCAGGCCGCCGGGGTTGCCGGCCACCCGCGGGTTCGGGAACGGCTCGCGCACCTGCTCGACCAGCGCCGAGGGCTTCTTGAAGAAGGTGACGCCCACCTCGCGCGGGCCGGCCGCCACGGGCATCCGGAAGTCCACTGTGGATGCCTGGGCGTACATGTTGTTCGACGCGCCGTCCCGCTGCGGGCCCAGCGTCACCAGTCGCACCGGCTCGCCGTCCAGCGTCACTTCCAGGTCGTGGTTCTCGCGCAGCCCCCGCGTGCCGGTCAGCTCGACCCGCACGTCGTACTCGGCGTCGCGCGGAAACAGGTGCTCGATGTAGAGGCCGCCCCGCGTGCCGAACGGCAGCGCCTCGACGCGGCCGTGCTGCGGCAGGTCCTGCGCCGCCTCGTAGGTGTCGGCCGACATCGCGGGCGGCGGGCTGCCGACGGCCAGGCGGCTGATGGTGCGCGCCGCCGCCAGATAGCGTTCCATCAGCGACTGCGACATCCGCAGCAAGCCGCCGATGTTGTCGAAGCCGAAGCTCGCGTCGTCGGCCGGGAGGAACTCGTCCGCGTCTATCTCCACCGCCAGCAGATCCCGGATGGCGTTGGTGTACTCCGTGCGATTCAGGCGATGGAAGGTGGCCGTCCGGCCCGGATCGCGGGTCTCGGCCCAGGCGCCGTCGAGCTCGCCTTCCAGCCAGGTCAGGAACGCCTCGAGCTCGTCGGCCGGGGGGCGCGGCCGGCCGGCCGGCGGCATCACCCCGCCGCGCAGCTTGCGGACGACCTTCTCCCAGCGGTCCGCGTGGCTGCCCACCTCGCCGAGATCGAGCGTGTCGAGGGTGAGGCCGACGGCGCGGAGCTGACCGACCAGCGGCGAGGCGGCGCGGCCCCGGCCGCTGACCATCTGCTCGTTGTGGCAGGTGACGCAGTAGCGGTCGAGCAGCGCACGGTGGGGGGCTCTATCGTCCGATCGCGCCGCGGCTGCCGCCGCCTGGACGGCCGGCGCCGCGACGGATTCCGCTGCCGGCTCTTGCCCGGCCGACGCCGCGGTGACCATTCCGGCGACCGCGAACGCGGCCACCGAGACGAGCAACGCCACACTGGTCTTCGTCACTAAGGCGCACCTCACCCGCTTGGTTCCGGAACCCTGCATGCTATTGGCTGGCGGCGGACGTGTCAACGACTACCAGATCTCGTCCCGTTCCAGACGGAATCCCGCCAGGAGGGGATCGGCCGACAGGTACGCCGGCGCCTGGAGGCACTCGACCGAACCGTCCGGCAGGTAGACGAAGACCTCCGCCCGCAACGGATCGATCAGCCAGCCGAGGCCGGCGCCGTTGTCCACGTACTCGCGCATCTTGTCCTGTAGAACCGGCAGGCTGTCGGTCGGCGAGCGCAATTCCACCACGAAGTCCGGACACAGCGGAAGAAAACGGCTGCGCTGACGCTCCGTCAGGGCATTCAGCCGCTCGCGGAGTACCCAGGCAGCGTCCGGAGAGCGAACCGCGCCGTTCGGGAGGACGAAGCCGCAGGAGGAGTCGAAGCAGGTCCCAGCTCCGTTCCGACTGGCCCAGTTCGCGAGTTGTCTCACGATCTCGGCGTTCCTGCGGCTGGTGTCGCCTCCGGCGGGCGGCATGATGGATAGACCTCCCCCGGCCGCGCGCTCGATGCGCAACTCGCGGTTCAACCGGCACAACTCGTAGAACTGATCGTCGTCGAGGCGCACGACCGGCGGAAGCGCCAGAAACAGACGGCCAGCTTCCCTGTCTCCGTCGAGTTCCGCGTGCCGTAAGGGCGTCGTCATCGTCGCCGGCTCTTCCGGTTGGCCGCATCCAGCGTACTACACCCGGCGGATCCCCGACCCGACGCTCCGATGCGCGTCGGAGGCACCCAACAGTTCCTCAGGACGGTCGCCAGGATCGGATTCACGCTCGACCGCATGGAGGGTAGCCACATGATCCTGATCGGCCCAACCGGCCGACGGCTCACGGTCCCGAGGCACCGCGAATTGGGTCGGGGCCTTCTCAGGGCGCTGATTCGCGACGCCGGCCTGACACGGGAGGAATTCCTCCAACTTGTCCGTTGACCATCCGGCCGACGCAAGGACACAGCTTCTGGCTGGTGGTTGGAGTACTCCCCGAGCGGCCCGGTGATACGCTCGTACGGTTACATGGCTCTTACGCGACGTTCGGTGATCAAGGGCGCCGGTGCCGCCGGCTCGCTGCTGCTCGCGGGCGGAATCCCGGTCTGGGCCAAGACCGGCCAGCCGGGCGTGCCGCCTGTGCCGCGCGACTACCTGCGGCTGTCGTCCGCGCTGCTGGGGATCGAGGCCGCCGCATTGGAGCCAGCGCCGCGGCCGGGCGGTGCGCCGCTCGCCGACACGTTCCATGCTCTGTGCGGCGAGGCCGCCCCCGATGCGCTCGCAGCCCTGCTCGCCGAGTTCGGACAGGCCTCTACCGGTAGCACCTCGGCGGCGGGCGTCGCCCGGCGCCTGCTGGAAACCGAAGGGAGCCCGCGGCCCGACGGCGTGGGCGCAGTGGCGCGGCTGACGATGCTGATGTGGCTCTACGGCGTCTGGTACGGCGGGATGGAGACGGCCCGCATGCCGGGCTCGGCCGCCTACCTCGCCCCAGCCCACCGCACGGACCTGGTCGTCTCCGTCGACGCGTACCGCAACGCCTGGATCTGGCGGTTCGCGCAGACGAGCCCTGCGGGTGTCGCGGGAACGCCGGGGAACTGGTCGGAACCCCCGCCCGACCTCGCGGACTTCCTTCGCGACGCCTGACTCCGGCCCCACGGACGCGGGACCATTCGTTCCAATGAACAGAACGCGGCAGGAACGCTACGACGCGGTCATCGTCGGCTCCGGCTTTGCCGGCGCCAACATGGCCTTGCTCCTCGCCCGGGCCGGCAAGCGCGTGCTGATCCTGGAGGCGGGACCAGGGCTCGACACGACGCACGGCGAGTTGTTCGAGCGCTACCTGCTGGCCACGATCAAGACGCCGACCGCGCCTTATCCGCCTGACGCCGGCGCGCTGGATCCGAGCCGCACGAACGCGCCGCGGCCAACCACCGAGGCCCTGCTGTTCGCCTGGAACGACCCGGCCCGCTCCTACCTCGAGCACGCGCCCGGGTCGCTGCCCTTCGGAAGCACGTCCGAGCGTCTCGCCGGCGGGACCGGGAACCACTGGATGGGGACCGCGATCCGCATGGACGGCGCCGACTTCGCCCTCCGCTCCACCTACGGACACGGCCTCGACTGGCCGCTCGGTTACGACGACCTGGAGCCGTACTACGGACAGGCGGAGCAGCTCATCGGCGTCGCCGGCGACCGGGCCGAGCAGGAGGAAGTCAACGGCATCCCGTACGGCGCCGGCTACGACTATCCCCAGGGACCGATCCCGCCCTCCCACGGCGATCGGATCTTTCAGGCGCGGGTAGACGGCGCCGCAATCGCGGCCGACTCTCCGGCCGTGGCGCGCACGACGCCGACCCCGGCGGGCCGCAACGCGGGGCCATTCATGAACCGCAGCCCCTGCCGCGGCAGCACGAGCTGCACGCCGATCTGCCCGGTGCGCGCGAAGTACGACCCGCGAGAGGCGCTGCGGTCGGCGCTCGACACCGGCCGCGTCGAGCTGCTCGCCAAGGCGGTGGTCGACGCCGTTCACATCGACGAGGCCGGCGCGGTTACCGGCCTCCACTACCTGACCTACGACGACGTCTCGGTGCCCGCCGCCACCGGCCGGACCGGGGAAGGGGTCGCCACGGCCGGCGTCTATGTACTGGCCGCGCACGCCATCGAGAACGCACGCATCCTGTTGAACACCGAGCGCGTCACCGGCCGGCCCGTCGCCAACTCTTCGGGCCTCGTCGGGCGGCACCTGATGGACCACCCGGTGTATCTCGCCTGGGGCCTGATGCCGGCCGCGACCCCGTTCTACGGCTACCGCGGGCCGCAGTCGACCTCCGGCATCGAGACCCTGCGCGACGGTCCGTTCCGCCGCCGACGGGCCGCCTGGCGCATCGAGATCGGCAACGGCGGCTGGACCTGGCCAATCGGCGATCCCTACGTGACCGGGGCGGACTTCATCTACGGCCGCAACGACAGCGGCACCAACCCGGAGCGGCGCATCCTGTCGAATCGGCAGTACCTGGAGACCGTCAACGGCATCCTGACGCGGCAGCTCCGGCTCGCCTTCCTGGTCGAGCAGGAGGCGGACCCGTCCAACCGGGTCGAGCTGTCCGACACCTGGACGGACAACCTGGGCATCGCCCGGCCGCGCATCCGCTATGGCGTCTCGGAGTACGTGCGGGCCGGCTTCGCTTCGGCGCGCGCCGCCACCACGCGCATCATGGACCTGCTCGGCGCGACGGACCACACCATGACCAACGCCACCGCGCCGGCCGCCTTTCGGCACGACGGCCAGGACTACAACTACCGCGGCGCCGGCCACATGTGCGGCACCCACGTCATGGGAAACGCTCCCGCCGATTCGGTCGTGAACGCGTGGCAGCGGACCTGGGACCATCCGAACCTGTACCTGGCCGGCTGCGGCTCGATGCCGAGCGTCGGCACCCAGAACCCCACCCTCACCATGCTCGCGCTCGCCTGCCGCACCGTGGACGACATCCTCGCCCGGCCGGCGTAGGTAGGCGCCCCGCCCGCACCAATACCTGGTGCCGCAAGGCGATGGTTTCCGGGCTACGATGGATGGTCATGGGCGCGTTCAAGGTGGACTGCGAGCTGCAGGAGCTCACGGGGAAGCAACCGCCGGTGAACATCGCCGGCGTGATGGTGGACACCGGCTCCGAATACACTTGGCTTCCCGAGGAGCTGCTGGCACGCGCGGGTGTCGGGGTGAGCAAGAAGGATCTCGCGTTCGTCATGGCGAACGGCACACGGATCACGCGCGACGTCGGCTACGCGTACCTGCGCAGCAGCGGCTTTGAGACCGTCGACGAGGTGGTCTTTGCGCGACCGGGCGATCTGCGCCTGCTCGGCGCGCGCACGATCGAGGGATTCGCCGCCCTGGTCGATGCGCGCCGGAAGCGGCTCGTCGCCGCCGGCCCCCTGCCCGTGGCGGCGGGTCCGGGCAGGTCCAACAGATCCAACACCTGAAGGACGCCAGCACGAACTCGTCAGCAGGGTCTCCCGTGCCGGTCCAGAAGACCAACGAGCGATTCGGAGTCGAGCGGAGGCGCGTCCGGATCACCCACGGCGCAACTCTGCAGCAAACCGGGTGAACGCGTCGTTCGTGCGCAGGCGGTCCTCCACACTGCGCGCGAGGGCGGCCTCGGCCGCCGCTCGTCGCTGCGGACTCGTCCGCTCCAACTCGGTCCGCAGCACGAAGCCGCAGGCTTCCACGCAGCGCTGTGCGGTTTCGAATCGCGGCCGGGCCTGACCCGCCTCGTACCGCGCGATGGCCGGCTGAGACGTGCCGGCCGCGAACTGCGCTGAGGCGCATCGCCGCGGGAGCGGATTCCTCACGAGCCCTCGTCCGGTATGACCGAAATCAGACTGTGCAATTTGCAGATTCAATCGTCATTCTGTCCGTTGGCGCGCGCAGGCGGGGCGGTCCGTTCCGGCCACCCTCGTCTACGGCGGCGGCGAGAGCTACGTCCGGAACGGCGTCGACGTCCGGGCTTGGCGGGACTGGCTGTAGGTCACAGCGCCGGCTGCCGGCCGCACCGGGGCGCCATCTCCCAGCCGCCGCTCTCCGCCTGCCGCCAGTAGCGGATCGCCGGGAGGGCCGGCGTGTCGTCGTAGGGATCGATCTGCACGAAGCCGTAGCAGGGCGCGAGATGCTCGGGCTGCAGGGCCTCCAGCAACTCGGCGTCGGACAGGGCGTGTTCGGCCTGCAGGCGGCCGAACTGGACGGGGGTGATGGTCCGTTGCCACGGGCCCCCGTTGACGACCACCGGCGAGAGGGCGTTGCGCACCGGCGAGAAGCCGTCGACGATGACGGTGCGGCCCAGCCGGGTCAGCTCCAGCACGCGCTGGCGCCAGTCGATCAGGTGTGTGTGATTGTGGACGAACACGGCGATGGGCCCGGCGGCGGCCGGCGCGCCGTCTTGCGCCGCTTCCAGCCGCCCGCCGTAGACGAGGTCGCGCGTCCGCCAGAAATAGTCGAACAGTCCGCCGCGGCTGTCCGGCAGGCGCGGGCACTCGCGCACCGGCGGTCCCTGGGGGTCGAACTGCGTGAGCACGCGCTCGAAGCGGCGCCGCGCGCGACGCGCCGCCGCCCGGTAGTCGCACAGGGCCACGAGCTCGGCGTCGTCCAGGTCGTTCGTGAGCGCGGTCAGGAGACCCGCCTCCTGCGCTCGCTGCGCCAGCGGCTTGAACCGATGGTCGTTCGGCAGCGAATCGACCAGCAGGGCGGGCCCCTGCGCCCGCACTGCTTCCAGATCCCAGGCCGGCGGCCGCACGTCGCCGGCGTCCAGATCCAGCCGGAACTGCTGCCACGGCATTCGGAAGAGGACGTAGCGGAGCAGCGCCGGCGCCGCGTCTCCGAGATCGTCAATCCCCGCGGCGGACAGACCGTGAGTGAGCCCGGCGCCCTCGTCCGCGAAGTTGTCGACCACCGGATAGCGCGCCTCGTGCTCGTCGAAGAAGGCATCGACGGCAGCCGCCTGCGCGGGCCGCGTCAGATGCCGCTGCCCGGCCCGTTCCACGAACGGCGCCGGCCACGCCTCGAAGCGGTCGACGCGCCAGCCGATCTGGTGGCCGTGCTCGGCGTATATCCGGCCGTCGTCGGAGCGCCAGACTCCGTCCGCCACCACTGCGGCGCGCGCGCCGGGAGCACCGAGCGCCCGTTCCACCCGCCGCGCCACGGCCGGAAACAGCAGCGCCGCGTCATGCTCGCCCGGTACAAGGAAGAGCCGGTTCGCCCCGGAAGACGCGAACGCGGCCAGCGCGTCCACCGTGTCCGCGTGCGCCGCCAGCACGCGCTCCAGCCGCGCCAGCGCTTCCGGCGCGGTGCAGCCGAGCGCCGGGTCGTCGGCCGCGCAGCGCTCCCCTGCAAGCCGGTCGAGCTCGAAGGTGTCGCCGTTCAGGACGAGGTCGGCCGCGCCACCGCCCTCCGCGTCCAGGGCCTCGAGAAAGAGCGCGAACTCGTCTCCCCAGCGAAAATCCTCCTCGACGCGCCACTCCCCGGCCTCGTCCCGGCCGAGGCCCATGTGCAGGTCCGCGATGACCGCGACGAGCCGCGGCGAGCCGTTCTGCTGTCCCGCCGCCAGGGTCGCCGCGGGCGCGAGCGGCCACCACGCCGGCGCCGTTACGGCTGCGCAGGCGGTCCCCACCACCATGCAGACCGCCAGCGCCGTCCCGGCCGGGAACAGGCTCGGGCGGACCGGCGCCGCGCCGGCGTCGCCGGTCCGATACGGCGCACCGCGCGGTCCGTTCGAGCCGAGGGAGGCGCCGGACGCCGTAACCGACCGGCTCCCGGACTCAGGGCGCCGCGGCCAGCGAGAAGCGTGCGATCTCTTCATCGTTGCGTGCAATGACGTGCCGGTTCGCGTAGGCCGGATGCGACCAGTTGACGTACGGCCCCTGCGCCCGGCGCCGCACGTAGGGGCTGGTCGGCTCGATCAGGCGCGTGCGGCTGATTTCCTCGTACCCTTCCGGCGAGAACCGCGCGATCACCAGGTCGCCGCCGTCGGTGTTGATGAAGTAGCGATCGCCGTGCCGGACGAAGAACGCCGTGGCCCAGCGCGCCGGGTCGCGGATCAACTCGGCCGTCTCCCACACCCGCCGGCCGGTGCGCAGCTCCAGGCAGCGCAGGTTCCCCTCGCCGTCGACGCCGTAGACGTAGTCGCCCTGGATTACCGGCGTGCTGATCACCGAGTCGAGCGTGTCGTGATCGCGCCCGTACTCCGGATCGCTCTCGCCGATCCCCTGCCAGATCAGCGTCGCGTCGGGATGGCTCTCGGCCAGCCGCAGCATGCGTGCCCCGCCCCACTGCGAGGTGACGAACAGGTAAGGATCGGCATGCACCGGGGTCGGCACGCTCATCCCCATGTCGACGATGTGCGGCACCTCCCAGTAGACGGACCCGGTCTCCGGATCGAGCGCGCTGATGGCCCGCGGGTGCCAGATGATGAGCTGCGGCACCCCGGCCGCGTCGATCAGAAACGGGGCCGAGTACCCCGGCTCCCAGTCGGAGGACAGCGCCTCCCAGAGCACCTCGCCGGTGTGCTTGTCGAAAGCGATCACCTTGGCGTCGGGCTCGCCGCCCACCAGGCAGATGAGCCGGTCGCCGTCGACGAGCGGCGCGCCGCTGATGCCCCACGAGGGAACGGACGCGTAGAAGTCCTGGACGTAGTCCTTCTGCCACAGGACCCGGCCGTCGGCGACGTCGAGGGCCAGCAGGTTGCCCATCGCCCCGAGCGCGTAGACCCGATCGCCGTCGACGGTCGGCGTCGCGCGCGGCCCGATCGCGTAGGCGAGCTGGAGCCCGGCGTAGTTGGTCTCCCACTCGTGCGTCCAGAGGACGGCGCCGGTCTCTTCGTCCAGCGCGAGAACCCGCTCGACGGCCGCGGTGCTGCGCGGGTCGGGACGCCGCGCGTCGGTGACGAAGACACGCCCGTCGGCCACCGCGGGTCCTGCGTAGCCGCCGTGGATCGGCGTCCGCCAGGCAGCGGTCAGGCCGCCCTCTGGGAACGTCTCGACGATGCCCGTCTCGGTCCAGACGCCGAGCCGGCCAGCGCCCCGCCACTCCGGCCAGTCCGCGGCGCCGAGCGGCCAGGTGGCCGCGGCAACCATCACGAGGGCGACGACGGTCTTCACGCTGGCGCGCATTCGCTCATCCTCTCACAGTCCGCCTCATCGATACAGCGGCGGTCCATTCGGATCCGCCAGCGTGCGCCGGCAACCATCAGCGCCGCGGGCGGAGCGGATGCCCCCAGCGAAGTCCCGGAAACCGGGCGAAGTCGCTGTCGGTGGTCATCAACTCGCATCCGTGCTCGATGGCAAGCGCCGCGAGGTACGCGTCGGTAACCAATGGCCCCTGGATGCGACTACACAGCCCGACGAAAATGTCCCAGTGCTGACGGCCCGGGGCAACGAAGACCGCGCGCGGCCGTGCCACGAGCCCCTGGCAAAAGGAGATCGCGGTCTCCATGGGCGGGACGGCATCGAAGATCCGCCGGTTCGTGACGATGCGCAGAAAGCCGGCCAGCACTACCTCCGACAGAGCGACGGGTGCGGGCGATGCGACTGCGGCCCGAAGCCAGGACGCGTACCGCTCGTGCTCGGGCGCATCCTCGCGGTGCGCGTAGATCAGCACGTTGACGTCGGGGAGCTGCATGGATCACCCGCCATCCTTGAATCGCTCCAGATCGTCCATTTCAAGAAGCGCAGACGTCTTGTCGATGTTGTGGCGCGAGAAGCGCCCCCCGGCCCCGAACGTGACCAGCTCGAACGGCTCTGACTCGTTCCCGGCCGCCGGCTCCTGCATCAACAGTTGAGCCGCCTGTTCGATGACACGGCTGACCGACGTGCGCGAATCTGCGGCGCGCTGCTTCAGTTGTGCCAGGAGATGCTCGTCGATCGTTATCGTGGTACGCATGATGCGCGATCATACCTTGCCTGCATCAATGCATCCCGGATCGAGCACCGGGTCGTGCGGCGCTCCGGACCCGTTCTATCATCCGGCCGGAGAGGTAATACGACCATGGGCGACAGACGGATACGGATTCGGGCCGGTGCGGTGAGCGTGTCGGCGACACTCAACGACTCGTCGACGGCGGACGCGGTGTGGGATGCGCTGCCGATCACCGGGCAGGTCCAGACCTGGGGCGACGAGATCTACTTCCCGATTCCGGTCGAGGCGGCGGAGGCGGCCGACGCACAGGCGACCGTCGACAAGGGCGCGGTGGCGTACTGGCCGCCGGGCAGCGCCCTCTGCCTCTTCTGGGGCCCGACCCCGATGAACCGCGGCGACGAGATCCGGCCGGCGAGCCCGGTCAACGTCCTCGGCGCGATGGACGGGGGCCCCCCCCGGGGGGGGGGGGGGGGCCCCGGCGCACCCAAAAGGGTGGGGGGGCGCCCGGAGAACCCCCGCCCCCCCCCCAG
>VXME01000103.1 GCA_009861545.1 Acidobacteriota bacterium
TCAAGACCTCTACCCCCAACACGCGGATTTTTGCCCGGAACCGCTAAACGAAGACAATTGAAGAACCTGATCGAGTCTTTCGAGTTTCTGCAGTACTACCAAGTACACCAGAACCCACCGTTCAATCTGTTCGACGTCCTCCGCAACGCAGAGTTCGAAATCCGCCACAGCAACGTCCTGCAGTGGCTGTTGGATCCCGGCGGAACTCACCGCACGGGCAGCAAGTTCCTGCAGGAGTTCATCGAACGCCTGAACGACAACGCAGGCGCCGCGGGAATCAAGCTCATTCCCCAAACCAGTCTCGAGAACGATGACGTCAGAGTCGAGAGAGAGTTGCATTACGCGGATATCGCCCTTTTCTTCAAGGGGGCACGTCGGTGGATGATCGTCGAGAACAAGACAGTCGAGAGGTCTCGCGAGCACTACCGACAGGTAAAGGGCTACGAGAGAGATTTTCGGAAGAGGTACAAGGGCCAGTGCGACGACGTCCGTAGCGTCCTGCTGACGACCTCACGTGAAGGAGACGATGCCGAGCGCGAAGTCATCCACGTGAGCTGGTCAGACGTCCAGGAACTGATCCAGAGTATCCGGGACAGCGTTGATGCGGAGAACTCTGAGGTGCGGGCCTTCTTGTCCCACTATCTCGACGTCGTCAAGAGGTTGACCACTCCATCCAGGTTGGAGAGAAACTATTTCACCAAGTTGGTGGAAACGCACAAACCCGTCCTGAAGAGACTCCTGCAGGAAAGGCAGGAGGACACAGAGTTGCCGCGAACAGAAGTACCGGGCGATTATCGGGGTGCCTTGGATCAACTCCTGGAGGACTTCCGGCGGGAACCGAAACGGCTGATGACGTCGATAAAGTCGTTTCTGAATGCATCCAGGGGAATAAAGGCAAGACCGGCGCCCGACAAATATGGGAGATCTTTCTGGTTGACTTGGCGGATGGATGATGTTGCAAAGGCGTTGGGCATTGAGTGGCGAATAAGGTGGGAGCTTACATTCTCGCATCGCAGAGTGAGCGCCAACCTGTACTTCGAGCTGAACCGCAAGACAAGACCTGTCATCGAGCGGATCGAGAAGTTCATGCGCGAAGAGGATGTTGCGACAGACAAGCTCGTCTGGGAGTGGCAAGACAGCTACGTTTACGTCTATCGCCATCCTCTCGTGGATGAGGAAACCTTCTCCTCCGGGTCGTTCGAGGAGGTCGAGAGAACCACTCGAGAGAAGGTGGACGAGTTTCTCAATTCGGAGTACCGCACGGTTCAGGGCTTTTTCAAGTGTCTGGCGGCAGATCCGAAAGGGCTCTCGGTCGGCGAGGAGTTAGAATGACGGTCTCCGGCGAATGCCTATCGTCACTCGGGCGGACTGCCGCTCCGCGGAGCTGAGCGCAGCACGGGCGAGGAGGTCCGAACGGCTGTCGCCTTCGCGCGCGGCCAGCTTCTGGACCATGGCGAGTTTGTGCTCCGGAGCGGTGACGTTCACGGGTCGGTCCGGCGAGCTTCGAGACATCGACAAGTGCCCAGATTCCATCCTACGGCCCGGACAATCCGAAACGAGTGTAATTGGCCCGGTACCGCAAGCGTAGTTCGTCTATGATTCGTCCGATGCGGTTCTGGCGACGCGCGGTCGGCGGCATCGGTCTTGTCGGTACGCTGGCCGTCGGTTGCATCGGTGCCGCCGTGGCCCAGGAAAGCAACCAGGATAACGAGCTGGACCGCTTCATGGAGCAGGTGCTCGCCCGGCGGGACGAGAACCGTCTCGCGCGGCGGCAGTACGTATTCGACGAGCTGGAACAGTTCACGGTGACGGGCTACGACGGCGAGGTGTACGACGCCTTTACGCGGGAGTACATCTGGTACCGGCGCGACGGGGTGTTCGTGCGCAGCCCGGTGCGGATCGACGGCGTGACGCCCAGCGAGTCGGACTGGCGCCGGTACGAGACGGATTGGCTGGAAGACGAGGCCCGGCGCGCGCGAGACGCGTCGGAGAACCCGTGTGCGCCGGGCGGTGCGACCGAGCCGCAACCACGGGCCGACGGGACAGAGCAGCAGGATCGCGAGCCGTCCGACCCGGTTGACCCCGCAGATCTGGCCGCCGCGGCCGATCTCCGCCCGCGCTTCCTCTCCGAGTCGTACTGGCTCGACTTCGAGTTCGAGCCGGGCAACTACTACTTCGCGGGCCGCGAGCGGGTCGCGGCCCGCGAGGTGCTGCGCATCGAGTACCTTCCCGAGCGACTCTTCGAGGAACGCGATTCCGGCGACGAGGAATGCGACCGGCCCGCCATCCGGGTGCCGGGCGCGCAAGAGGAGTTCAACAAGGGCGCGCTGGTCACGCTCTGGATCGATCCCGCGGAACAGCAGATCGTGCGGTTCACGTTCGACAACATCGGATTCGAGTTCCTGCCGCTGCGCTGGCTCATCCGCCTGGACGGGCTGACCGCGTCGATGACCATGGGCCGGCCGCTGGACGGCGTCTGGCTCCCGGAGCGGATCGAAGCATCGGGCGTGATGACGATGGCGAGCGGATCGACCACGGTGGCCTACCGCCGAACGTTCTCCAACTACCGGGAGGCCCGGACCGGAGGACGCCTCCGCCCCCTCGATACCGGGCGGTGATCGTGCCGCATCGGTTGACCGCGCCTGCGCGGCGTGCCGTTCTCCGGATCACGCCGGTAGCCGTGGCGACGGTCATCGTTACGCTGGCGTTCGGAGCGGCGTTCGCCCAGGAATCCACGGCGCCGGGCTCGCCCACCGCCGAACCATTCCTTGGCGGGGCGCTCATCGCCGCGGAAACCGTCGCCGAGATCCGGATCCACGGCAACCTCTCGCTGCCCGACGCCGAGGTCGTCGCACTCACGGGCGTCACCCTGGGCGATGCGGCCGGCCCGGACCTGGAGAAGACGGTACGGCAGCGGCTCGAAGCGAGCGGCCGGTTCGAGACGGTCGACGTGCGACGCCGCTATCGATCGCTGACCGCCACCGACCAGGTCGCCCTGGTCATCGTGGTGCGCGAGCGTCCGGGCGCCCGCTTCTCGAACCCCGTGATGCGCGCGTTAGCGGCAGCCGGACGACGGCTCATGGTCGCTCCCATCCTCGACCACCGGGAAGGCTATGGCGTGGCATACGGGGCGCTGACCAGCTTCATCGACACGTTCGGTCCCGGCAGCCGGCTGTCCGTGCCGGCGACCTGGGGCGGCCACAAGCGCATCGCGCTGGAGATGGAGACGCCGATCCGCGGATCGGTAATCGACCGCCTGTGGGCCGTTGGATCCCGAGGCCGACGGCGCCATCCGTATTTCGACATGGACGTCGACCGGGCTCGCTTCGCGGTCGCGGCACAGCGCGGGCTCCCGCGCGGGTTCCGGATGAACGGGGAGGCGGCGTGGGAAGAGGCGCGGTTCGCGGGCCGCGCGGATCGGTTCGTCCGCACCGTCGCCTATCTCGACTACGGCGACTATCGAGAGACGCCCGCCAACGCCCGCCGCAACACGGTGGTGGTTCGTGCCGGCATCGAGCGACTCGCGATCGAGGGTGGCGCCGGCGCGATAACGCGCCCCCGCCTGGACGCCAGGGCGTACCGCGCGGTCGGCCGCCAGGCGGTGCTTGCGGCGCGCTTCTTCTTCGCGGGGGCGTCCGCTCCGCTGCCGCCCTACGAACGGGCGCTGCTCGGCGGGAGCCCGGCCGCGGGCGGCACGCTCCGGGGTTGGCGCGCCGGCGCCGCCGTCGGCGACCGGATCGCCGCGGCGTCGATGGAGTTGCGGCTACCGATCACCTCGGTGCTGTCGGAAGGCCGGGTAGGGCTGCGCTTCTTCTATGACACGGCCGCCGTGTACGACGCGGGCCGGCCGATCCGGAACGCGCGGTTCCGGGAAGGCGCCGGCGCCGGCGTCTTCTTCCTGCCGCCGGGGTTCGGCTTTCCGATGTCCATCGACGTGGCGGGCGATCCGGAGGGCGGTGCGCGCGTTCACGTCAGCGCCGGCTTCGGGTTCTGACGACACTCGCTCACGCGGCCGCCTCGATCAGGTCGCAGGTCTGCGCCACCGGATCGATGCCGACGAACCGGCTCGCGACGACGCGGCATGCTCGGGCCACATCCTCCGAACCGAGCAGCGCGTCCAGCTCGCGCGCGACCGCCGTCCCCGTGAACCGGGACGGCCGCAGGTAGCGCCCCACTCCCAGCCGTTCGAGCCGCACGGCGTTGTCCGGCTGGTCGAACGCCATCGGCATCACGAGCTGCGGGCGGCCGGCCCGCAGCGCCTGCGCCAGGGTGCCGACGCCGCCGTGGTGCACGAGGGCGGCCGCCCGCTGCAGCAGGCATCCGAACGGAGCGTACTCCGCGTGCCGCACCCCGGGCGGTAGCGGAGCGGGAATCTGCTCGCCGAACCGCGTCAGGAGCAGACCGCGGCGGCCGAGGCGGCGGCAGGCGTCCACACCGGCCCGGAAGAACCACGCCGCCTGCCGGTTGGCGGTGCCCGGCGCGAAGACCACGGGTGGCTCGCCCGCGTCGAGCCACTTGTCGAGCTCGGGCGTGAGCGGGGTCGCTTCGCCTTCGTCGTAGAGCGGAAAGCCGGTCAGGCGCGTCTGGGGCGGCCAGTCGGGCTGCACGGCGGCGTACCAGTCGGGGAACAAGCCGATGACGCGCTGCGGCGAGTGCCACCACTCGCGTACGATGTTTCGCGCTCGAGGCAGGCCGAACTCGCCGCACAGCTCGTTCACGACGGGGGACAGCACCTGGTCCGAGAGGCGGTCGCCCGCCGCCACGAGCAGCCGCTTGACCGGCATCGGCCACCGGTTGACCGACCGCAGCCACACGTGCGGCACCGCCGTGTCGTGCCTGCTCACGAAACCGGTCGCCTGCAGGTGCAGCGTCACCAGCCGCAGGCCGAGGGCCTCCTGCGCGGCGCGCGCCCCGAACGCCAGGGGGTGCGCCACCAGAAGAGGAGGACTGCCGGCCGCCTGCTCCCGCAGCACGTGGGCGATCTCGGTCACGTGGGGCCGAATGGCGTCACCGATCACGCCGAGCGCGCGGTGGAGACGCCAGAGATCCGGGTGCTCGAGGGTTCGGTGGTAGTCGTCCACCGTGCCTATCGGGACGAGCGGCAGACCGACGCGCGAGAGCAGCGGCTCGAAGTAGGCGCTCGTCAGCACCGACACGTCATGCCCGCGCCGCTGCAGCGCCAGCCCGATGCCGACGTGCGGGTGCACGTCGCCTGCGCTCCCGACGGGGATCATGAGGATGCGCATCGGCTGGATTGACGAAGCGTGGCGCGCGGGGCGACCGGCCGCGCGGTGCCGGCGCATCTTCAAGAGCCGCGGCGTCGCCCTGCAGGACGACCCCCGCGGCCGAACGTGATCTCAGCCGACGTGCGGGTCGATGACCGCCTGCAGCCGTGCCTTGTCGGCGAGACCCACGACGGATTCGACGACTTGGCCGTCCTTGAAGAGCAGCAGGGTCGGGATCGACCGGACGCCGTACTGCCCCGGCGTGGCCGGGTTGTCGTCCACGTTCATCTTGCCGACCGTGACGCGGCCGTCGTAGTCCGCGGCCAGCGCCTCGACCGTCGGCGCGATCATGCGGCACGGACCGCACCACTCCGCCCAGAAGTCGACCAGCACCGGCTGCGTCGACTTGAGCACCGACTCCTCGAAGTTGCCGTCCGTGACCTCGTGCGTATGTTCTGACATCGCGTCTTCCTGTTGCTGAAGGATCTCGCCGAACTAGCGCCAGGAGTCTGCACCGTTCTACGGCGCAGACTCCTGGCCGACCTTCCATTGTAGCGCGTCCGGAACCCTCTCCCTGGGCAGCTCGCGAATCCCCTGGGAACCGGACCGTCGCCCGCGGGAACCGACTACTCGGTCGTTCCCTTCCCCAGGTACTCGTCGCACCAACGGAGCATCTCGGCGACGACGTGCAGTACCGACTCGCGCGCCGCGTAGCCGTGCGACTCGTGGGGCAGCGTGACGTAGCGCACGGTCGCCCCGTGGCCCTTCAGCGCATGGTAGAAGCGCTCGGACTGCACCGGGAAGGTGCCCGAGTTGTTGTCGATCTCGCCGTGCGTCAGCAGGATCGGCTCGTTCACCTTCTCGGCGTGGAAGAACGGCGACATCGCGGCGTAGATGTCGCGCGCTTCCCAGAACGTGCGGCGCTCGTTCTGGAAGCCGAAGGGCGTCAGCGTCCGGTTGTAGGCGCCGCTGCGCGCGATGCCGGCCTGGAAGAGGTCGGAGTGCGCCAGCAGGTTGGCGGTCATGAACGCCCCGTAGCTGTGGCCGCCGATGGCGATCCGGTCGCGGTCGGCGATGCCCATTTCGACGACCGTGTCGACGGCGGCCGCCGCGCTCGTCACGAGCTGCTCCCGGTAGGTGTCGTTCGCGGAATGGCCCTCCCCGATGATTGGCATGGTCGGCCCGTCCAGGATCGCGTAGCCCTGGGTCAGCAGCAGCATGTGCGACGCCCCGCGCAGCGTGGTGAAGCGATAGGGCGATCCGCGCACCTGGCCCGCGGCCGCCGCGTTGGTGTACTCGCGCGGGTAGGCCCAGACGAGCATCGGCGGGCGGTCGCCGTCGCGGTAGCCGGGCGGCAGGTACAGCGTGGCCGACAGGGCGACGCCGTCGTCGCGGGTGTAGGTGATGAAACGCCTCTCGATGCCGCGCAGGATGGGCGCCGGATCCGCGTAGTCGGTCAGCGCATGCCGGGTGTCGCTCGCGGTGGCGCGCAGGAAGTAGTTGGGCGGATCGGTGCGGCTCTCGCGGCGCGTCAGCAGCAATCCGCCGTCCGTGCCGAGGACCGCGACCGCCGTCTCGTAGGTCTCCGGCTCGGTGTGGAACAGCCGCTCGGTCTCCAGCGTCGCGAGATCGAGCCGGTCGACGAAGGGCCTGTCGCCGTCGGGCGAGGCGCCGGCGCCGGCCAGGTAGATCGCGTCGCCGTCCTGCAGGATCGTCGCGCTCGCCACGCCGCCGCCGGGCCGGCGCAGCGGGTAGCCGGGATCGCTGTAGACGTCCTCGGCGCTGCGGTCGAACAGCCGCCGGGTGTCGCCCCCGCCCGGATAGAGCAGCGACGTCCGGGTCCAGCGGGTCGGCCGATCCGTCTCGGTGATGAGCGCCGTGCCGTCCGCCGTCCAGGCGATGGTCGAGAAGCGGTGCTCGGTGCGGGCCAGCTCGCGCGGCTCGCCGTCGAACGGCGCGTCGAGGGAGAACAGGTAGTCGCGGTGCGGCGCCTCCACCCGCGGGTCGCCCTCGTCCTGCGCCTCGCTCCAGACCAGCGTGGCCGGCGCGGTCGGGTTCCAGCGGTGGCCGCGCGGCCCGGTGGCCACGCCGCCGATCGGCACGCTGTCGGCCAGCGGTTTCTTCGCCACGGTGATCGGGTCACCGGCGCGCGTCCAGACCTCGACGGAGCGGGCGAAGCGGTTCGCCGGGAGGAGCCACGAGAACGGCCGCTCGATGCGCTCGACGAGCACGTGCCGGCTGTCCGGCGCGCCGGAGACGCGCGCGTAGAGCCCCGGCTCGCCGATGGCGGTCCGCGATCCGGTAGCCAGAGCCACCGTCTCGACCTGGCTGGTGAAGTGGTACTCGAACAGCGCCTCGTCGTACGCGTTGCCCAGCAGATCCTGGTAGGTGCGGACCGGAGACAGCGCGCCGTCGTGCTCCTGCACGTTCGGGCCGGCCGGCTGCCGCGGCGGCGACGGCGGCGACCCGCGCGCCGACCTCCGGAAACGGCACAGGACCCCGCTGTCGTCCGCCAGCCACTCGCACGGGTTGCCCGAGGTGGCGTTGAGCGACGCGCTCGTCAGCGGCCGGGGCTGGCCGGTCGCGAGGTCGACCACCCACAGCTCGATCCCGGTGTCGCGCAGCACGGCGTAGGAAAGATGCGAGCCGGCGGGCGAGAAGCTCGGCCAGCCGAGCGTCGTGCCTCGCGGCGCGAGCACCCGCACGTCCTCTGCTCCCGCCTTCCTTGTGCCGCCCTCGATATCCAGGCGTACGACCGTCAGCGCCGCAATCTCGGGCGCCCGCCACGGCCCGCTGTTGCGCGGGTCTATGCGGTAGCCGGCCAACCGGTGCATCGGCCGGCCGAGCCAGCCGATCGGCGGCATGCTGCGCTGCTCGACGAACACCGCCACGTCGCGAGTCGGTCCCACGATCACGGTCGGCGTGGGCGGCGCGTCGAGGATGTCGACGATGGTCTGCGGCGGGGTGAGGTACCCGGTTGCGCTCGAGGCTTCCGACTGCGCCCCGGCCGGGGCGGCGACGGCGAGCAGAACGAGCGACAGCGTGAGACTGATGGTGCGTGTCATGGTCAGTTCCTCCGGTCCGTGGCATTATCGATCAGAGGAGGTGCACTGGCCGACACGCGCGCCCGATAAGGCGATCAACAGCCGTCTGCGTCGGCGCGAAGGCAGCGCCGGTGTATAGTCTCGGGGCGCTCTGGGCCGGCGCGAGGGGGTCCGGACGGGGAGGCAGCCCTCGTCACGCGGCTACGCGTCTCATGGGAGAGCGCCCGCAGATGTCCGAGGACCCACCCATCAGCCTGCATTCGGTCAGCGTCGTCGTGACCGCGCAGTTCCACAACCCGTCGATTCTCAATCCCGATTTTCTGGTGTCGCGCGAGATCGTGCCCCCGGACTGGAAGGTCGCGGAGACGCTCACCACGCCTCCCGTCTCGGTCGTGAAGTACGAGAACGGCGTCGAGTGGTCCGTGGATCAGTCGCGTCTGACCGTCGCTGAACAGAGCGGGCCCGAGTTCGGGGACAGCTACCGTGTGCACCCGCTCGTGACCGCGTACTTGCGAAAGCTCCCTCACGTGCCCTATCGCAGCCTCGGACTCAACTGCCAGGTATCGGCACCTCAATCGAATCCCCAGCGTTGGCTGATGGAGCGTTTTGGGGCGAAGTGGCTGAGCGACGAGCCTGCCGTACTGGGGATGACGCCGAAGTTCGCATTGGACGCCGGAGATGCCGTGTGTCAGATCGGTATTGGCGACGCACCGAGGAACGGCGAGCGGATCGCCTTGGAGTGCAACGTGCACCACCAGGGCCCGCTGGATGTAGACGGGCTGCGCGCCGCCATTGAGCGCTGGCCGGAGCGTCAGACGTTCATCCTCTCCGCGCTCGCCGTACTGCTTGGGAGTGAACAGGCATGAGTTGGTCAGACGTCACGGCCAGCCCGGATTTCGAGGACGTTCGCAGAACCGCGGCACTGGAGGCATTGGCGCGCAACGAGTTTGCCCCCGGCTTCACCCGCGACGAGGATTCCGCAGGGCTTTTCCGCCGCGACCTGCCAGTCATCTGGCCGCTCGCGGCGGAGTACGTCAGCGGGAGCGTCGACAGCTCGACCGATGATTCGGCTGCAAGTTTGGTCAACCGAATCATCGCTGCCAGGCAGCACAACGAGATCATCGAGGTCTTGCCGTTGCTGGAGCTCCGCACGATTGCGACGAGACTCAACTACCTCCTTGAGTGCTCCCAGGAGGATCCCGACGAACCGACCATGGCGCTCACCTCACTAAGGGAGCTGGCCCTGTTCTTCGCGAGCGAGCCACAGCGTGACGAGCCGGAGATCGGACTCAGTCCCGACGGACACCTGCAGGCCGAGTGGCGTGTTGGAGACGGCGGAATCCTCGCCATGAAGTTCCTCCGCGACGGACTGATCCAATTCGCTGCGATCTCCAGACCGACGGGCGGCAGGCAACCGTTCCGCGTAAACGGTACGTTGCCGAAGGACCGGGCCCTGGACGCAGTCCGAGCGTTCATTCGCCGGGGACCGCTCTGAGTGCTCGGCACCGAACTGCCCGACGCCGATCACGTGTCGAGGTACAGCAAGCCGACAGCCGTCGGGCGGGATGGCCTGCCAATGGCAGCCGCGTTCGAGCTCAGGGCCGGAGAGGATCATCTGTCGGTCAACTGGCTCGAGTACTTTGGTGTTCCGAATCACGAGGCCGCCGTCGGCCATGTCCGAAACGCCTTCCAGGCAAAGGGCTATCGCCTCGGACGCAATGGGAGGTTCGCGGCACTGAATGTCGGCACCGTGAAGGCGGCAGTGTCGGAGACTCTCGATGGCCCGGCACGCATCGAGCACCTCCCCGTCGATGACGACGAATCGCACAGCGGCGTTTTTGGTTACGCGGCGGACGATCTTGCTGTCGCCGTGGCCATCAAGGCACTGGTCAGCGCCGAGAACGTCTTCCCGGCCGTGACCGATCGAGCCCACCCCCGACACAAGACACCTGACGCCGTGCACGAACCTCTCCGTCATCCAGCGAAACTTCCTGCCGGCACGGCAGTGTACGGGCGACTCAAGACCCGCTAGGAGTCTGCGCCGCAGGACGTTTGCGGCACGAAACGGGTCGCCAGTCCAC
>VXME01000104.1 GCA_009861545.1 Acidobacteriota bacterium
GGCGGGACGGGGCGAGGCTGCCGTCGCGCCAGACGCACCGGATCGGCGGCCGCGCGCCGCGCGCCGGAAACTCGTAGACGATGCGCGACGCGGCGGGGGCGGTCTCGGCGAAGAGCGACGTCGTCTCCGCCTCGATGCGGGTGGGTTGGCCGAGCTCCAGCGCCCAGAACGCGGCGTCCATCGCGTGGCAGGCGATGTCGCCCAACGCCCCGGTCCCGTAGTCCCACCAGCCGCGCCAGCGGAACGGGTGGTACGCCGGATGGTACGGCCGGTGAGGCGCCGGACCCAGGAAGAGATCCCAGTCGAGACCGGGCGGCGCGTGGTGCGCCTCGGTCGGCCGTTCGATCGCCTGCGGCCAGATCGGCCGGTTGGTCCAGTAGTGCACCTCGCGCACGGTGCCGATGACGCCCGCCTCCAGCCACTCGCGGATCTGGCGGGTCCCCTCCCCCGCGTGACCCTGGTTCCCCATCTGGGTCGCCACGCCATGCCCGCGCGCCGCCGTCGCCAGCGCGCGCGCCTCGGCCACCGTGCGCGTCAGCGGCTTCTCGCAGAAGACGTGCTTGCCGCGCCGCATCGCCTCCATCGCGATGACGGCGTGCGTGTGGTCCGGCGTCGCGATCACCACGGCGTCGAGGTCCGGCTCGCGATCCAGCATCTGCCGGTAGTCCTGGTAGACACGGGCGCCGGGAAACTCGCGGAACGTGCGTGCGGCGAAGCCCAGGTCGGCGTCGCACAGCGCCGCGATGTTCTCGCTGCTGCAGCCCCGGATGTCGGCGCGTCCTCGTCCACCGACGCCGATCCCCGCAATGTTGAGCGTATCGCTCGGCGCCTGTGTGCCGGAGCCGCCCAGAACGTGGCGCGGCACGATCATCAGCGAGGCGGCCGAAGCAGATGCCGCGGTCACGAACCGACGACGCGAGATCTCCTTGCCCACTCCGTTCCTCCCCCTCACGATGTCCGCGCGGCCGGCACGAATTCACGAGCGACGAACCGGTTTCGAATGATAATGAATCCACTCGTCTCACATCGTGAAGGAGCCCATCATGCTGCGCGCACCCTGGCGTCGACTTCTGGCCGCGGTTGTCCTGATCGCGGTTGCAGGCATCTCCGGAGCAGCCGCCCAGGAGCGCGAAGTCACGCCCGTCACGGACGCCATGCTCCAGAACCCCGACCCGGCCGACTGGCTGAACTGGCGGCGGACCCTCGACGGCTGGGGCTACAGCCCGCTGGATCAGATCGACCGCGAGAACGTCCACCGCCTGCAGCTCGTCTGGGGCTGGCAGATGAACACCGGCGCCAACCAGCCCACCCCGCTGGTGCACGAAGGGGTGATGTACCTCGCCAACCCCGGCAACGTGGTCCAGGCGCTCGACGCGGTGACCGGGGACCGCCTCTGGGAGTACCGGCGCGATCTGGATGCCATGGTCGAGTCGGTGCTCGCGCCGCGGAGCCGCTCGATCGCCGTCTACGGCGACAAGGTCTACCTGAACACGGCGGACGCCCACATCGTCGCGCTCGACCGCGGCACGGGCGAGGTGGCGTGGGACCACGAGGTCGCCGACAACGCGCTCGGCTACCGCTACACGAGCGGGCCGATCGTCGCCAACGGCCGGGTCGTGGCCGGCATGACCGGCTGCGAGCGCTTCAAGGAGGACGTCTGCTTCATCTCCGCCCACGACGCCGAGACCGGGGAGGAGTTGTGGCGGACCTCTACCATCGCCCGCCCCGGCGACCCGGGGGGCGACTCGTGGGGCGACCTGCCGCTGCTGTACCGCGCCGGGGCCGATTCGTGGATTCCGGGCAGCTACGATCCCGAGACCAACCTGACCTTCTGGTCGACATCGCAGGCCAAGCCCTGGGCCAGCGTGACCCGCGGGACCGACGGCGACGCGCTGTACAGCAACAGCGTCCTGGCCCTCGACGCCGATACCGGCGAGCTGTCGTGGTACTACCAGTTCACCCCGGGCGAGACGCACGACCTCGACGACGTGTTCGAGAGCGTCCTCATCGATCACCGGGGGCGGCGCTCCCTCTTCAAGATGGGCAAGCTCGGCATCCTCTGGGAGATCGACCGGGACACCGGGCGCTTCGTGGCGGCGCACGACCTCGGCTACCAGGACGTGCTGGACATCGACCACCGCACGGGACGAGTGACCTACAAGCCCGAGATGATTCCGGAAGCCGGCGTGGAGATCGCGTTCTGCCCCGACTTCGGCGGCATCCGCAACTGGCGGGCGTCGGCCTACCATCCGGAGACCCGGGCGCTGTACATCCCGATTCATCCCACCTGCGTCAGCGGCGTGTTCACCGAGATCGAGCGGATTCCGGGCGCGCGGTACTACGCCAATACCGGCTGGCTCTCGCGCGGGAGCACGGTGCATCCGGACAGCGAGCCCTATCGCGGCCACCTGATCGCGATGGACATCGACAGCGGAGACGTCCTGTGGCGTCACTCGATGCCGACGCGACCCGGCGCGGCCGCATTGACGACCGGCGGCGGCCTGGTGGTTAGCGCCGACACCGACCGCAACCTGTTCGTCCACGACGTGACGAACGGCGACATGCTGTTCCACGTGCGGCTGCCGGGCTCGGCGCAGGGATTCCCGATCACCTACGCGGCGGGCGGCCGGCAGTACCTGGCGGTGCCGGTCGGGGGCGACCGGTCGAACGCGCTCTACGTGTTCGCGCTGCCGCCGGACCGGCGGTGACGGCAAGCGGCGGCGGCGCGTGGCCCGTGGTCCCGGCGGACCCGCGCCTCACGAGCGGCGCGGCCCGCGGTCAGCGGGTCGGCGGCTCCAGCCCGAGACGGACGACCAGCTTCGCGAGACCCTGCCGCGATATTCCGAGTTGCCGCGCGGCCAGGCTCCTCCTGCCGCCGGCGCGCACGAGCGCCTCGTCCACGAACCTCCTGTCGAAGGCGCGGCGCGCCTCGGCGAGCGTCGGACGCTCTTCCTGAGACGCTCGGCGGATCGCGGCCGGCAGCAGGTCCGGCCCGACCTCGCCGTGCGGTGGGGCGGCGACGGCAAGGGCGGCCAGCACGTTCTGAAGCTCCCGCACGTTGCCGGGCCACTCGTGGGCGGCCAGCGCGGTCATCGTCTCGCGGGCGAGCCGGGCCCGTCCGCGGGTCTGCATCAGGGTGCGGTCCCAGTAGTGCACGGCGAGCTTCGCGACGTCGCTGCCGCGGTCCCGAAGAGGCGGCACCTGCAGGTGCACGACATCGAGGCGGTACAGGAGATCGCGCCGGAACCGCCCCTCGGCCGGATCCCCTGCCAGGGTGCGGTTGGTGGCCGCCACGACCCGCAGGTCGAGTCGACGGGTCACGTTCTCGCCGACCTTCCGGATCTCGCCGTCCTGCAGCGTCCGCAGCAGCTTCGCCTGCGCCCGCGGCGACAACTCCCCGACCTCATCCAGAAACACGGTGCCGCCCGACGAGGCCTCCAGCAGCCCGCGCCGCGACTGCACGGCTCCGGTGAAGGCCCCCTTGGCGTGCCCGAAGAGCTCCGTCTCGATGAGATCGTCGCTGAACGTCGCGCAGTTGACCGCGGCGAACGTCTCGTCCCGGCGCGGCCCCTCCTCGTGCAGGGCGCGCGCCACGAGCTCCTTGCCGGTACCGCTCTCTCCTTCGATCAGCACCGGAAACGGCGCCGCCGCGGCCCTCCTCACTTCCTCCCGCAGCGCGACCATCACCGCGCTGTCGCCCATCAGGCGCGCGACTCCGGTGAGAGCTCCCGCCGCGCGCCGCACGTCGCGCCATGCCGTGCTCACTGCCACGAGACCGGATTCAAAGCAAACGGCGCGCCAACCGTCCGAACCCCCGCGGGGTCGGCCCGCACGCACCCCCGGAGGTCACGAGATCGCAGTTTCCGCACTACAATCGGGTGGATGATTCGTCCGATCCTGCGCTACGGCGACGACGTGCTGCACCGGCCCGCCATCGACGTCGACGCTATCACCCCGCTGGTCGACAGCCTCATCGACGACATGATCGACACCATGTACGCCGCGTCCGGCGTCGGCCTGGCGGCCCCGCAGATAGGCGTGCCCCTGCGAGTCTTCGTCGCCGATCCTTCCTCCGGACACGAGTCCGGGGCGCTCGTCGTCATGGTGAACCCCACGTTCGTCGAACGCGACGGTCTGCAGCGAGAAGACGAGGGTTGCCTGAGCGTTCCCGGCTTCAACGCCGCCGTGCCGCGGCCCTCGCGCGCCGTGATGCGCGGCCTGGATCGCGACGGGGCATCGCGCGAGGTAGAGGCAACGGGAATTCTGGCGCGCGCCTTCGACCACGAAATGGACCACCTGGACGGGTCCCTGTTCCTGGATCGCCTGCGCGGCATCCGCCGCGAGATGATGCTTCGCAAGCTCAACAAGCTGCGCCGCAGCGGCAAGTGGTGAACGTCGTCTTCTACGGCACGCCGGACTTCGCCGTACCCGCGCTGACCCGGCTGCTCGATTCCCCGCATCGCGTTGCCGCCGTCGTCACGCAGCCGGACCGCGGGCGGGGACGCGGGCAACGGGTTTCCGAATCGCCGGTCAAGCGGACCGCGACGGCGCGGGGCGCGCGCGTCCTCCAACCCGAGCGGCTGGGGGACGGCGCGTTCTTCGCGACGCTGTCCGCGCTCGAACCGGACCTGGCCGTCGTCGCCGCCTACGGCCGGATGCTGCCCGACGCCGTGCTCGCGGCGCCCCGGCTCCGAACCATCAACATCCATCCCTCGCTGCTGCCGAAGTACCGCGGGGCCGCTCCGGTGCAACGCGCGATCATCGCCGGCGAGACCGAGACGGGGGTCACGATCATGCGGCTGGTGCGCGAGATGGACGCCGGCCCGACATTCGCCCGGCGGACGCGCCCCATCGCGCCGGACGAGACCAGCGACGTCGTCGAGGCCGACCTGGCCCGCCTGGGCGCGGATCTCGTGCTGGAGGTCATCGGCGCACTCGAAGCCGGCACGGCCACCGAGCGCGCGCAGGACCACGCGGCGGCCACGCTCGCGCCGCGGCTGTCGCGCGAGGACGGCAGAATCGACTGGCGCGCCCCGGCAGTCGCGATCCACGACCGGGTGCGCGGCCTGCATCCCTGGCCGCACGCCTCCGCCGTGCTCGACGGCGCCCGGTATCTCATTCACCGGACCGCCGTCGCCGCACTCTCGGGTCCGGACGCCCCGGAGCCGGGGACCCTGGTGGAAGCGTCCGGCGACCGGCTGCTGGTCGCCACCGGTCACGGCGGCGCCCTCGCCATCCTGGAGATTCAGCCCGAGGGGCGGCGCCGGATCGGCGCCCGGGCCTTTCTGGTGGGCCGCCGCTGGTCGCCCGGCCGGCGATTCGATACCGTTTCCGCGTGACCGCGCCGGCCCGGCGGGCAGCACACGGCGTCCTGCGCACCGTCCACACGGGACGCAGCGATCTGGCGACGGCCCTCGATCGGTCGCGCCGGCGGCTGGCGGACCCGCGCGACCGCGCGCTCGTGGGCGAGATCGCCATCGGCGTGCAGCGCCGGCGGGCCGCGTTAGATCATCTCCTCGAGCAGGCGGCGTCACGGCCGCTGCCGGCAATCTCACCGGTCGCGCTCGACCTGCTGCGGGCTGGCGCGTACCAGTTGCTGCATCTCGACCGTGTGCCCGCCCACGCCGTGGTCGCCGACGCCGTGGAGCTGGCGCGCGTGTCCGGCGCGCGGCGGGCCGCCGGCTTCGTGAACGCCGTACTCAGGACCCTTGCCGACCACCGGCGGCCGTTCACGCTGCCCCCGGCGCCGCGAGCCGACGCAACCGGCGCGGGCGACGGCCCGGCCAGGCGCGCGGCCCTCGACTATCTGGCCATCACGCTCTCCCACCCGCGATGGCTGGTAGAGCGCTGGCTCGACCGTCACGGCCTGCAGGCGGCCGAGGCGTGGGCGCAGTTCAACAACCGTCCCGCGCCGGTCACGCTGCGCGCGAACACCGCCCGGAACACCGCGGCGGAGTTGCGGGACGCCCTCGACGCCTGCGGCGTCCGCAGCGTCGAGACGCGGCTCGCGCCGCACGGACTCGTGGCGACGGAGGGCGACGCGCTGGCGTCGCCGGCAGCCGCCGCGGGTCGCTTCGTGGTGCAGGAAGAGGCCTCGCAACTCGTCGTCGAGCTCGCCGGGCCCGCGCCGGGCGAGCGCGTCCTCGACCTCTGCGCGGCCCCGGGCGGCAAGACGGTCGGTCTGGCCGGGTGCGCCGGCCCCGCCGGCTTCGTCGTCGCTTCGGATCTGAGACCCCGGCGGGTGGCGCTGCTCGCCGATCTGCTGGCGCGCGCCGGGTCGCCGCGCGTCGCGATCGTGCGGCTCGACGCGACGGCGCCCCTGCCTCTCCGGCCGGTCTTCGACTGCGTGCTGGTCGACGCTCCCTGCTCGGGTCTCGGCGCCCTGCGGCGCGACCCCGACGTCCGCTGGCGCCGGACCCCCGGGGACCTCGCGGCGTTCGCCGCGACGCAAGTCGAGATGCTGGGGCGCGCCGCCGAGGCCGTGCGTCCGGGCGGGCGTCTGATCTACGCCACGTGCTCGAGCGAGCCGGAGGAGAACGAGCAGGTCGTCGCCCGCTTCCTCGACCGCCATCCGGAATTCGTCCCCGTCGTACCGCACGCCGTACCCGCCCTGGATCGGGTGCTGGACGGCAACGGACACTTGCGCACCCTGCCGTTTCGCCACGGAATCGAGGCTTTCTTCGCCGCCGCCCTCGCGCGCCGGCCGGCCTGACCTTGTCCGGCCGTCCGCACCTCCTCTAAACTGGAGGATCGGATGAGACTCCAGGCACGCTTGTTGAAAGCCGGCAAGTTCATCGTGCTCACCGGAGCGCTCGGTGGGACCTTCGGCCTCTCGGCCTTCGCCGGCATGCAACTCGCGCTGAAGACGAGAGAGGTCTCGACGCCAGACCTGCGGGGCCTGTCTCCGCAGGAAGCCAACCGCGTGCTCGCCGAGGCGGGACTGCATACGCGCATCGAGCCGTTGCGGCGAATCCACCAGGCGATCGAGCCGGGCCTCGTCGCCCAGCAGGATCCGTTCCCCGGAATCACGACCCGGCGCCGGCGCAGCGTCAAGCTGTGGCTGAGCTCGGGTCCGAACCGAGGTCAGATTCCGGCGCTCATCGGGGAATCGGAGGCCGGGGCGCGACAGCGCCTGAGCGACAACGTCTTCCTGCTGGAAGGCGTCTCGGAAATCCGCTCGAACCGCTATCCGACCGATTCCGTCGTGGCGCAGGAACCGCCTCCCGCCGGCAACGGCGACGCCGTCTCGCTGCTGGTTAACCGTGGAGAACGCGGCCGGACCTACGTGATGCCCAACCTGATCGGCGTGACCGCAGACGGAGCCGCCGACATCCTGCGCGCACGAGGGTTTCGCGTGACGGTCGTGAGTGAACATCCGTACCCCGGAGTCGCGGCCGGCATCGTGCTCAGACAGGCGCCGGAACCGGGACTGCAGATCGCCCAGAGCGACACGATCTCGCTCGAGGTGAGCCGTTGACGGCGGTCGCGAACGTCCGGATCGCGCCGTCGATTCTGGCCGCCGACTTCGCCGCACTCGGGGATGCGGTGCGCGCCGTGGAGCGCGGCGGCGCGGACCTGCTGCACGTCGACGTCATGGACGGCAGGTTCGTCCCGAGCATCAGCGTCGGCCTGCCGGTCGTGCAGGCGCTCGAGCGCACCGCGGCCGTGCCGCTCGACGTGCACCTCATGGTCATCGAACCGGAACGGCACGTGGAGGCATTCGTTGCGGCCGGAGCGGCGATGGTCTCCGTGCACCTGGAGGCATCGCCGCACGTGCACCGCACGCTCTCGACCATTCGCGCGCTGGGGGCGGCAGCCGGAGTCGCGGTGAATCCCGGCACCCCCGTCGGCGCGCTGGCCGCGGTGGCCGACGCCGTGGACTACGTTGTCGTGATGTCGGTGAATCCCGGCGCGGCGGGTCAAGCGTTCATCCCCGGCAGCACGTCGAGAGTGCGCGAGGTCCGCGAGCTGCTCGATCGAGCCGGGAATCGCGCCCCGATCGAGATCGACGGCGGCATCGGCCCGGCGAACGCCGAAGAGCTCGCAGGGGCCGGCGCGGAGATCCTGGTCGCCGCCTCGTCCATCTTTCGAACCGTCGACCCGGCCGGCGCCGTAGGGCAGCTCCGCGACCGGGCGCTCGCGGGCACGGCGGCGGTCGTGCAGAACACGTAGCGGACCGTGCCGACCAGCTCGTGTCAGATTCGTGTGCGTTACGCGGAAACCGACAAGATGGGAATCGCCTACTACGCGAACTACTTCGTCTGGTTCGAGGTGGCCCGTTGCGAGTTGTTGCGATCGCTCGGCGGACGATACCGGGACCTGGAAGCGAACGGCGTGCTGCTCCCGGTGGTGGAAGCGCAGTGCAGCTACCGCGCCCCGGCCCGCTACGACGACGACCTCGACGTCGTCACCACCGGCTCCATGCGATCGCGTGCGCGCGTGGCCTTCCAGTACGAGGTCCGGCGGCACGCCGACCAGAACCTGCTTGCGGTCGGGCACACGGTCCACGCCGCCACGGATCCGTCCGGCAGGCTGCGCCGCGTTCCTGCCGACCTGCAGGCGATACTGACATGAGAGCGCTCGTCACCGGCGCCGCGGGCTTCGTAGGTTCCCACTTGTCCGACCGGCTGCTCGAACAGGGACACGAGGTCGTCGGCATCGACTGCTTCACCGACTACTACCCGCGTGCGGTGAAGGAGACGAACGTGTCGTCACCGCGCGCGCGAGCGCGGTTCACGTTCGTGGAGTCCCGCATCCAGGACGCGTCCTGGCCGGCGCTGCTCGACGGGGTCACCCACGTGTTCCACCTCGCGGCGCAGGCCGGCGTCCGCAGCAGTTGGGGCTCGGATTTTTCCCTCTACACCGGCTGCAACATCGAGGCTACCCAGGTGCTGCTGGAAGCCTGCCTCGACCGCCCGATCGAGCGGTTCGTGTACGCCTCCAGCTCGTCGGTGTACGGTGACGACGTCGCCATCCCCATGCGCGAGGACGCCCGCCCCCAGCCGCTCTCGCCGTACGGCGTGACCAAGCTGGCGGCCGAGCACCTCTGCATGCTGTATCACGCGAACTGCGGCGTGCCGGCGGTAGCCTTGCGCTACTTCACGGTGTACGGGCCGAGACAGCGGCCGGACATGGCGTTCCACCGCTTCCTGAGCGCTCTGCTCGCGGACCGGCCGATAAGCCTCTACGGCGACGGCGAGCAGACGCGCGACTTCACCTTCGTGGAGGACGCCGTCGCCGCCACCGTCGCGACCGGCGCGCGAGGCGTCCCCGGCTCCGTCTACAACGTGGGCGGCGGCTCGCGCGTCTCGATGAACCAGGTCATCGACGTCATGGCGCGTTGCACCGGCCGCACCCCCGACGTGCGGCGCAGCGCACCGCAGAGGGGTGACATGCGCGACACCTTCGCCGATACCGGCCGCGCCCGCGTCGATCTCGAATTCGTCCCCAGGGTGACCCTCGAAAACGGCATTCACGCGGAGTACCAATGGCTCGCTACGTCTCTTCCCGTGACCCCGTGAGCCGGCTCGGCCGCAGGATCGGTTGCGGACTTCCGGCCGCCAGCCTCCTGCTGACCTGCGCCGTCGCGTTGAGCGCCTGCGGGAGCCGGCAGGCGGATCTTCCTCCGCTGACCGAGGCCGACGCCGACGGAATCCTCTTCGAGCGCGGAAGCCAGGCGCTGGAAGAGGGCGCCTGGTCCACGGCCCGCGAGTACTTCGCGCAGATTCGCGACAACTACCCGCAGAGTCCGCTGCGCGCCAGGTCGCGGCTCGGCATCGTCGAATCGTATGAAGGAGAGGGCACGGACATCGCCTACCTCTCGGCGCTGAGCGAACTGCGAGAGTTTCTGCGCCTCTACCCGCCGACCCACGAGCTGGCGCCCGAGGCCCAGTTCAAGGTGGGCATGGTCTATTTCAACCAGATGCGGCGGCCGGAGCGGGACCAGTCCGAGACCCGCTCGGCGATCACGGAGTTCGAGACCTTCATCGAGCTGTACGCCGAGTTCGCCGATCCGCAGCTCCTGGCGGAAGCGCGGGAGCGGCTGCGGGAGGCCCGCGACCGCCTCAGCGATTCGAACTACCTGGTGGGCCGCTTCTACTATCGGCTCCGCTATTACCCCGGCGCCATGGATCGCTTCCGCGAGATCCTCGACGAGGATCCCGGCTACACGCGCCGGGACGCCGTCTACTTCCACCTCGCCGACGCGCTGGCGACCGTGGGTCGCGGCCCGGAGGCGCTCCCGCTCTTCGAACGCCTCGTCTCCGAATTCCCCGCGACGGAGTTTCTCGTGGACGCGAACCTGCGAATCGAGGAACTCAAGGTATCCATGGATCTGGACGGCCCCTAGCGGCGCCGGAAGCGACTCAACCGACCTTGGCGCGCTTCTTCTCGACGGCCTCGGGCCGGCGATCCGCGGCTTCGAAAGAAGGGGCGACCCGCGAATGCACCAGGATCCCGCCGAACCGGCGGTAGTAATCGATCGCCGACCACAGCGACGCGACCAGCACGAGCCAGAGCGCCACCTGTCCCAGCACCCAGAAGAGCCAGACCTGGTTCCCGAGTATCAGGAGCAGGATCGCCACCACCTGCGTCACCATCTTGACCTTCCCGAGAGAAGACGCCGGGATCGTGACGCCGCGCGCGTACGTCAGGCTGCGGAACACCGTGATGGCGAGCTCGCGGCCCAGGATGACGGCCACCATCCACGCCGACGCCATGCCCATCTGCACCAGCGACACGAGCGCCGCCGTAATCAGCAGCTTGTCGGCGAGCGGGTCCATGAGCTGCCCGAGCTGGGTCACCTGCCGGCGGCGGCGGGCGAGGTAGCCGTCCAGCCAATCCGTCAACGCCGCGATCCCGAAGATGGCGGCGCCGAGAATCTCGCGCGGGACGCCGAACACCAACTCGGCCTCGAAGCGGGTCAGCAGCACCACGACCAGCAACGGAACCAGGAAGATGCGGGCCAACGTAAGCGTGTTCGGCAGGTTCATGGATGCTCTACCGCTTGACCCGGCGGTCATTGTACTCCGGCCGCCGCCTGCGCCGGGCTCGGGCCGACGGCTGGCGGCGACACGCTATGATCGAGGTCATGAAAGCGGTCCTGCTGGCCGGAGGACTCGGCACGCGCCTCCGGCCTCTCACCCTCAACACACCGAAGCCGATCGTGCCCATCTTCGATCGTCCGTTTCTCTATCATCAGATCGACCTCGTGAAGCGGGTGCCGGACGTCGACGAGGTGATTCTGAGCCTCAACTATCATCCCCAGCACATCCAGGCCGTAGTGGGACGGGGCGAAGACGCCGGCCTCCCCATCCGCTACGTCGTCGAGCCGGAACCGCTCGGCACCGGAGGCGCCATCAAGTTCGTCGAGCCGTACCTCGAGGGCACGACCATCGTCTTCAACGGCGACGTGCTGACGGAGATAGACCTGGCCGCGCTCGTCGAGCACCACCGGGCGCGACGCGCCCGCGCGACGATCGTGCTGGCGCCGGTCGAGGACCCGTCGCGGTACGGCCTGGTGGAGACGGACGACGACGGCAATGTCACGCGGTTCCTCGAGAAGCCCGATCCGGAGCAGATTACGTGCAACACGATCAACGCCGGCATCTACGTACTGGAGCCCGACACGTTCGACAGGATTCCGGCCAACACGCGGTACTCGATTGAACGCGGGTACTTTCCCTCCCTGGTCGAGCACGGCGATGCGTTCACGGCGTATATCGAAAACGGATACTGGCTGGACATCGGGACGCCGGCGGCCTATCGGCAAGCGCACCGCGACATTCTCGACGCCCGCTGCCGGACGCGCGGCGCGACGCTGGCCGGCGCGGGCGAGCCCACGGTGGCCGGCGATGCCTCGATCGCGCCGACTGCTCGTCTGCTGGCCCCCTGCTTCGTGGGCCCCGGCTCGACCGTGCATCCCGACGCCGAGATTGGCCCCCACGCGGTCCTCGGCGGCGGCAGCGTGATCGAGTCGGCCGCCAGCGTACGCGACACCATCGTCTGGCCGGAGTCGGTGATCGGCGCCGGCGCAGCGGTGGACGGCGCCATCGTCGGCCGCCGCTGCCGCATCGGCGAGCACGCCCGCATCGCCCCGGGCCTCGTCCTGGGCGACGACTCGACGCTGACCCCCTATACACGTTTCGAATGAGCTCTTCGACGCCATGACACACACGATCGATCCGAACATCTTCAAGGCCTATGACGTGCGCGGCCTCTACGACGCCGAGATCACCGCCGACGCGGCGCAGCGGATCGGGCGGGCCTTCGTGGCCTACCTCGGTGCCGGCCGCATCGCGGTCGGCCGCGACATGCGGACCAGCGCTCCCGAGATCGCCGGCGCGTTCATCGACGGTGCGCTACGGCAGGGGGCCGACGTGGTCGACTACGGTCTGATCGGGACCGACATGCTCTACTACGGCGTCGCACGGGACGATCTCGAAGGCGGCGCGATGATCACCGCATCGCACAACCCGAAGGAGTACATCGGGATGAAGCTGGTGCGGCGGCAGGCGCTCCCGCTCAGCGGTGACGCCGGCATCGGCGACATCCGCGACATGGTCCTCGGAGACCGCATCCCGCCGGCGCCCCGATCGTCCGGCAGGCGCACCACCGACGACATTCTCGCCGGCTATCTCGAGCACGTGTTCTCGTTCATCGACGTCGACGCCGTCCGCCCCTTCGACCTCGTGCTCGATGCCGGCAGCGGCATCGCCGGGCTCGTGGCGCCCCACCTGTTCGATCGGCTGCCGTGCCGCACCACCCGGCTCTGCTTCGAGGTGGACGGCACGTTCCCGCACCACGAGGCGAACCCGCTGATCGAGGAGAACCGGCGCGGCCTGATCGCGCGCGTCAAGTCCGACGGCGCGGACGCCGGCATCGCCTGGGACGGCGACGCGGATCGCTGCTTCTTCATCGACGGCGACGGCGGGTTCGTGGCGGGCGACTTCATCACGGCCCTGCTCGCCGAGGCGTTTCTCCGCAAGCAGCCGGGCGCGAAGATCATCTACGACGTGCGCGCCAGCCACGCGGTCAAGGACACCGTGGCGACCTACGGGGGCACCGCGCTGATGAACCGTGTCGGCCATGCGTTCTTCAAGGCGCGGATGCGCAAGGAGGATGCCCTCTTCGGCGGCGAGGTCACCGGGCACTACTACTTCCGCGACAACTACTTCGCCGACAACGGCTTCATTCCGGCGCTGCTCCTCCTGGAGTTGATGTCCGTCCATGGCCGGACCCTCGGCGACCTGCTCGCGCCCCTCCGCGAGACCTACTTCATCTCCGGCGAGATCAACACGCGCATGCCGGACATGGACACCGTGAAGGCCACGATGGACAGCCTGGCGGAGCGCTACCGCGACGGGCACGTGTACCGACTCGACGGCGTCTCGGTCGAGTACGACTCGTGGCACTTCAACGTCCGCCCCTCCAACACGGAGCCGCTCATCCGGCTCAACCTGGAAGCGACCAGCCGCGCCGAAATGGAGCGGCGGCGCGACGAGGTGCTCGCGATGGTCCGGCGCTAGGTGTCTGCGCCGTAGAACGGCGTAGACTTCTAGTCAGGCCCGGTTGGGCGGCAAGCGGAGCCGTAGGCGAGGCTTGTCGGGCTAGGAGTCTGCGCCGCAGAACGCAGCGCAGCGAAGTGCTGTGGCGCAGAGTCATGGAGCGGGGGGGATGGGCCGAAACACCGAGCCTGCGAGGCGTTTCGGGGCGCTAGCGGCGCGGGCTGCTAGAATGAAAACGTGCCACACACGAGCGGGAGTAACTCAGTGGTAGAGTGTCAGCTTCCCAAGCTGAAGGTCGCGGGTTCGACCCCCGTCTCCCGCTCCAGTTTCCCATGTACACCCCGCGTCCGGTGAACGGCGGTCGCGGCGACGCCGACAGTCTGGGCTCCCTCCCGGAGTTCGATCTTCCGGAAGGGGTGTCGTCGCTCGGGCAGGGACTCGCCGCAACCGGCGAGCTCACCGCCGCTGAGCATCTGATCATCGAGGGCTCGTTCGACGGGCAGGTGTTCGTTCCCGACCACGACGTCGCCATCGGCCGGCGCGGTCAGGTCTCGGGCGAGATCCTCGCCAGCAACATCACCGTGCTCGGGCGGGCCACCGGGCGCCTGATCGCGGACCGGGTGGAGATCGCCGACGGGGCGACGGTCGAGGGCGAGATCGTCACGGAGCGATTGGTAATCACGGACGGCGCGGTCTTCCAGGGCGTGGTCGATCCCTCCCGGGCCGACGCCGCCTTTGCCGTATTCCGCCACGAGCGCAGCAGGCGGGGATAGTTGCCGCGGCCGCACTCGCGCCCGACCGCATTGCACCGGACACCTCGCGACGACACGGCGGCGGAGGCGGTGCGGCCGATGGCGGCGCGACTCCAGCTCGCCGACCGCGTCCTCCCATACGCGGACCGCCGCTGGCGCCCCGAGGACCCGCCCGCACCGGCGCTGCATCTGGAGGACGTGTCGGCCATTCCGTTCCTCGCGGGCATCGCCGGCGTGGAGGAGTATCAGCACCGCGCCAGACTCCGGACGGCGGCAGGCGACGCGTACGCCGCGGTGACCGGCTCCGAGGCGGCCTACGACGACTACTGCACGCAGCGCCTGCGCCTCGCCCCGGTGACCCGCATCGCGGTTGGGGCAAGCGAGGCCTCGTCGGCTCTGGCCGTGGCCGAGGGCTGCATGACCGGAGAGGCGTTCGAACGAGCGACGGCGCTCGCGTGCCGGAGCGGGCGGCTCGTGATCCACCCCTACATGGCAATCGAGCCGGTCTGGCGACTCGCGCGGCGCATCGCCGAGCGAGCCGGAGCCACGGTCACCGTGCTCGGACCGCCACCGCCGGTCACGTGGCTGGCGAACGACAAGGACCTCTTCGACGAGCTCGTCAATGCCGTCCTCGGTCCGGGCTGGACGCCGGAGACCCGGCGGGGGTCGACGCCGCGCGCCATCGCCGCCAACCTGCGCGCGCTGGCGTCGAAGTACCCCTGCGTGGGTCTGAAGCGAACCCGGTGCGCCTCGGCGATGGGCAACCAGGTCTTCGCGAGCGCGGCTCTGCGGGACCGGCCGGCGGAGGAGGTCGAGCAGTTGGTGGCGCGGTTCCTGGCGCGTACCGAATGGGTGACCGGCGAAGTCGTTCTGGCCGTCGCCTGGGAGGCCGCCTCGGCCTCGCCGTCGACGCAGTGGTGGATTCCGCCCGACGGCGCGCGCCCGCCGCGCCTGGACGGGATCTACGAGCAGATCCTGGAAGGCGACCGCAAGGTCTTCGTCGGCAGCCGTCCCAGCACGCTGCCGAGAGCAGTCGATGACGCGTTGGCGCGGGCCTCCCGCCGCGTCGCCGAGGCGCTGCAGGCGCTGGGCTACGTGGGCCGGTGCTCGTTCGACCACCTCCTGCTCGGCGACCTCGAGGGCGACTTCGTCGTCCGGTTCACGGAATGCAACGGCCGCTGGGGCGGCACCAGCACCCCGATGCACCTCGTCGATCGGCTGGTGACCCGCAGTCGCGGCTCCCGCCCGGCGTATCGCGCACAGTACGTGACGGCGTCCCGACTGGCCGGCGCGCGCTTCGCCGACCTGCTGCAACTCGTCGGCGACGACGCCTTCGACCCCGTGCGCGGAACCGGCCGTTTCGTCTTCTACAATGTCGGTCCGCTCGCCGCGTTCGGCAAGCTCGACGTCATCGCGCTGGGCGATACCCAGGCCGCGGCGGAGCGAACCATGACCGAGTCGCTCCCGCGGCTTCTCGGAGCCTGACCCGCGCATCCGCTACCGCCCGTAGAATAGGAGCATGATGTCGGATACCGGCGCCGCCACGGCAGCCCGCACGGAAGCGACGGCCGAGCGCATGCGGGAGCTGCGCCGGACGTTCCATCGCCGCCCGGAGCTGGCGTACGAGGAGGTCGAGACGGCGCGAACCGTCATGGCCGAGCTCGAACGCCTGGGCATCCCGTACGACTACGGCGGCCGGGGAGGAGGCGTCGTCGGACGTCTCGCGGGCCCGGGCGCCGGCCCGCGGATCGCCCTGCGCGCGGAGATGGACGCACTTCCCTGCACCGAAGAGACCGGCCTGCCGTTCGCCTCGGCGGCACCGGGCCGCATGCACGCCTGCGGCCACGACGTCCACATGGCGATCGTGCTCGGCGCGGCCGCGCGCCTGGCCGCCGACCCGCCGCCCGGCTCGGTCGTGTTCGTGTTCCAACCCGCCGAGGAACGGGGCAACGGGGCGCAGGTCATGGTCGAGGCCGGCGCGCTCGACGGCGTCGACGCGATCTTCGCCGGCCACGTCACGACCCAGCACCGGGTCGGCGAGATCATGGTCGCCGACGGGACCATCACCGCCCATTCGGACCGCTTCAACATCGCGGTCCATGGCGAGAGCGGACACGGCGCACGCCCGCACGAAGCGATCGATGCCGTAGTCGTCACGGGATTCCTCATCACCGCCATTCAGTCGCTGGTCTCGCGCCATGTGAACCCGGTCTCGCCGTCCGTGATCACCATCGGCTCGGTTCACGCGGGCACCGCCGCGAACATCATCGCCGGCCACGCCGCTCTCGAGGGAATAATCCGTACCACCCGGCCCGACACGCGCGAGGAGATCATCGACGGTCTGCACCGGGCCGCACGGTCGCTCGGCGAGCTGTACCGGGCACGGATAGACGTCACGCTCGGCGAGAGCTGCCCGGCCGTGGTCAATACGCGGCGCGAAACCGCCGTGGCGACAGCCGCCGCGCGCGATGTCGTGTCGGCCGACGGCCTCGTCGTCCAGGAGCACCCGAGCATGGGCGCGGAGGACTTCTCCTATTTCCTGCAGGACACGCCGGGATGCTACGTCCGCTTCGGCGCCAGCGGCGACGGCCGCTACATTCCGCTCCACCATCCCCGTTTCGACGTGGACGAAGGCGTGCTCGACGTCGGCGCCCGCTTCTTCGAGCGCGCGGTCCGCCGTGCGATCGCCGGAGACGGCTCGTGACGTCGCCGAGGGCCGCGGCGACACCGCGCGCGCGCGGGCTCCACCGACCGGCGGCAGGCGCGGTACTCATCGCCCTGATGGCGCTGACGGCCTGCGCGGGGCCGGCGACCGGACCCACCTGGGCCGGGGTGGAGGCACGCATCACCGAGACCTTTCCCGACGTGCCGTCCATCGACACCGCGGGTCTGAACGAACTGCTGCGGAACCCGCTGCAGACCGTCGTGCTGATCGATGTCCGCGAGCCGCGCGAGTTCGCGGTCAGCCATCTGCGGGGCGCCGTGCGGGCGACCTCCATCGATCAGGTTGCAGCCCTGGTGCACGACGCCCCGGCGGGCGCCACGATCGTGGCGTACTGCTCGGTCGGCTACCGGTCGGCCCGCCTCGTCGACGAGCTCCGGGAGCGCGGCGTGGCAGGGGTGTACAACCTGGAAGGGTCGATCTTCCGCTGGGCGAACGAGGATCGGCCGCTCTACCGCGGCGACGCTCCGGTGCGGCAGGTGCATCCCTTCGACGAATCCTGGGGCACGCTCCTGCACGCCGACCGGCGATCCTACTCTCCGTGAAGCGGGTGCCGCGCGAGTCCTCGCGGGCGCGTCACCGGTCCGCCGCGCGCCGTGCCGCCAGCAGGCGCTCGACCGGCGGGCGATGCCCGGGACCCGCGCCCACGTGCACGAGCCGGACGATGCCGGCCGGATCGATCAGCACGTCGCCTCCCTGCTGCACCGGATCGGCGGACGGCCAGCGCGGAACACGTCCCCGCACCGCCTCGCGGACGTAGGCGAGAAGCGCGGACGGTCCGAGCAGGTGCCGCCAGCGCGCCCGGCCCATCCCGTACGCCTCGTAGAGAGAACGCGACTCGTCGCTGATCACCGGCCAGCGCGTCCCCGTCTCCTCGACGTATGCGCGCGCGGCCCGCTGTGCTTCGAACGTCACGACGAGCACCCGGATGCCGAGTGCCTCGATCTCCCGCTCCGCCTGCTGCAACTGCAGCAGATGCCTCCGGCACGGCAGTCAGCGGAGATGCCGGTGCAGCATCAGCAGCAGCCACGCGCCGCGGCAGGACTCGAGCGAGTGAACACGCCCGGCCGCGTCCGTCAGCCGGAAGGGAAACGCCGGATCACCCGCGCGGCATGCCATCGTCCGATTGTACCTGCCCGGCCCCCTGCACCGTTTGACACCGTGCGGTCGCCGGGGCATGCTTACCGCTCCAGGGAGGAACGCCGAAGTGCCCGACAAAGCCGCCCCCACGCTGCTCCAACGCGTCGTGATGTGGATTCTCCACGCCGTGATGTTCTACGTCGTGGCGCTGTACCCGGTCTACCTCATGGCCAGGTTCCAGCCCGACGACGTCGTGCACTACGGTTTCCTCCGCTGGATGGCCGTCGTACTCATCCTCTACTGGACGGCGATCCAGCTCTTCTTCACCGAACGGCCCGGCGAGACGCGCGTCGGCCGGATGCTGCTGGCCGTCACCGCGGCGTTCATACTCGTCATCGGGACGTTCACGCCTATGGTGTCGGTTCCGTTCATCGGCGGAATCGACTACTTTCGCGACGGCTACGGGGACGGCTACATCCTGCTCATCATGGCCGGCCTGTCGGCAGCCCTGGCCGTCACCGGCCGCTGGAAGCAGGTCCTGGTTCCCGCCCTGGGCAGCCTCGCCGCGATTCTCTGGACGTTCCTGGGCGTCCAGGACACGATTGCGCAGGCCCGCAGCGGCGCCCCGGCGGAGCTGACCGGCAATCCGCACGAGGGACTCGCGGCCTCCGTGATGGCCTCGATCCAGTGGGAATGGGGCTGGGTCCTGCTGTTCGCCGGCAGCGGCCTGCTGGTCTACTCCGCGGCGCGCCGGGATCGGTCGGAAGCCGTGTCGCCGCCTCTGGTCAGCGTCGCGGTCGAGGACGAGCCCGAGGCCGCCCCGGCCGAGACCGCCGGCGCAGCCGGCACGGAAGCCGAGGTCGTCGCGGCCGCGGAAGCAACGGCCCCGGTCGAGGAAGCAGCGGCCGACGTTCCTGACGAGCAAGTGTCCGACGACGCCGCCGAAACCCCTGCGGAACCGGTCGAGGAAGCCGCCGAGGCGCCGTCGGCGGAGCCGGAACCCGTTGTGCCGCCCTCGGCGGAGGAGACCGCGGCCGCGCACGCCGGGGCCCGCCCCCCACCGCGAACCGCCCCCGGCGGGGGGCGCCGCGCGGCCCGGCCGCACGGGGGCCGGGCCGGCCC
>VXME01000105.1 GCA_009861545.1 Acidobacteriota bacterium
TCTTCGAGATGTCGAACGGCTGCATCTGCTGCACGGTGCGCGGAGACCTGATTCGCGTGCTCGGCAACCTCATGAAGCGCCGGGACAAGTTCGACTACGTGTTGGTGGAGACCACCGGGCTCGCCGATCCCGGTCCGGTCGCTCAGACCTTCTTCATGGACGACGAGATTCGCGCGGAGTTCGCGCTGGACGGGATCGTCACGCTCGTCGACGCAGCCCACATCGAGCAGCAGCTCGGCCGCAGCGACGAGAGCACGGAACAGATCGCGTTCGCGGACGTCCTGGTTCTCAACAAGACGGACCTCGTCGACGACGACGCGCTCGACCGGCTCGAGGCCCGGCTCCGGGACATGAACCGAATGGCGCGAGTCATCCGCAGCGAGCGGGCGGACGTCTCCGTCGATACGGTGCTCAATCTCGGCGCCTTCGACCTGGACCAGGTGCTCGAGCGTCGTCCCACCTTCCTCGAGCCGGAATACCCGTTCGAATGGACTGGCGTCTATTCGCTCGATAACGGCCGCTACGAACTCAGTCTGGCCGACGGACCCGATCCGGCGATGTCTCTTGTCGTCGTACCCGACCAGGGCACGGATGACTCCGCGCTTCGCGAGAGTGCGGAGTGGTGCGTACGCCGGTACGCCGAACCCGCGGATCTCATTCGCCCGGGGGACGAGATGCCTGTCGGAAGGCACCTGAATCTCCAGCTCGACTCCCCGGGGCGCAAGTCGTTCTTCCTGGAGGTCGATACGCGGCGAAGGGTCGGCCTCTACGCCCAGCACACCGCGGAGGAGTTCGATCTGCAACTGAGGAGTGCGAATGGAGCGACGGGCAGGCCGGAAGACGGTCCGCGCGCCAGGCCGGCGATCGCCGCGGGGAACGGCGCCCCGCGCGTCAACGGAGCGGTTCCCGTCGAGGTCGAGCGAACCTGGGTCGCGCAGCACGAGCACGACGACGAAGTGGGCTCGATCGCCATCGAGACGGAGGGCGACGTCGACTCCGACAGGCTCAACGCGTGGCTCAGCGAGCTGCTCCGCGAACGCGGGGTGGACATCTTCCGGATGAAGGGCTTCATCAGCCTGGCGGGTGAGTCGCGCCGCTTCGTCTTCCAGGGCGTTCACATGCTCTTCGACGGACAGCCGGATCGTCCATGGGGGGACGCGGCCCGCCGCAATCAACTCATATTCATCGGTCGCAATCTCCACGAGCAGTCCATGCGGCGGGGATTCGAGGCATGTCTGGTTTGAGTGTCGGCAGCCCGCGGGGTGTTCTTCGCCCGGGCTGGTCCGCGAGGGTCGGTGACTACGCCATCGCCGGGGGCTGGACCCCACGCGGCGAAGTGCTCGTGGTCGGTGATTCAGCGGGTGGCGTCTACGCGTTCGACGGCAAGTCCGGCGCGACCATCTGGGCGCAGCGCGGAGTCCATGAAGGCGGGCTGCTCGCCGTGGCGATCCACCCAAGCAGACCCGCGTTCGCTACGGCCGGCCAGGACGGCCGTGTCCTGGTCTGGAGTGCTGCCGAAGGTCGGGTCAACCTGGCCATCGACGTCGGGAGCGATTGGGTGGAGAACGTGGCGTGGTCGCCGGACGGAACGTGGCTGGCAGCCTCCTGCGCCCGGCAGGTTCACGCGTATGGTGCGGATGGAGTGAGAATCTGGCGGTCCGAGGATCATCCCAGTACCGTCAGCGCGATCGCGTGGTCCGGCACGGAAGAGTTGGCGACGGCCTGTTACGGTCGGGTGACGTTCTTCCGCGCGTCCACTGGAGCGCTTCGCCAGAAGCTGGAGTGGGCAGGTTCCCTGGTGTCGATGGTACTGAGCCCGGACGGGGATATCGTGGCCTGCGGCAGCCAGGACAACTCGGTGCATTTCTGGCGTCGCTCCACGGAGCAGGATTCGATGATGGCGGGATATCGTGCCAAGCCGTCGGCCTTGGCCTTCGATGAAACCGGCAACCTTCTGGCCACCGGCGGAGGTGAGGCGGTGACGGTCTGGAGCTTCCAGGGAAGTGGTCCCGAAGGCACACGGCCCGGCGTTCTGGAACTTCATGTTCAAACGGTTACAACGCTCGCCTTCGCTCGCCGCGGGATGCGCCTGGCCTCGGGAGCTCGGGACGGCCGCGTCGTTGTGTGGTCGCTGGGGCGCGACGGGCAAGGCGATGCCATAGGAGTTGCGCCTGTGGCGGATGTGGTCGGCGCCTTGTACTGGCGACCGGATGGGCGCGCGCTGGCGGCGCTCGACGCTCAGGGTTGCGCGACGGTTTGGCGAGTGGGCGGCTAGGAGTCTGCGCAAGTCCATGAATGCTCAGACTCAACGCGTCCGCGAAACGCTCGACAGACGCGAACCACTGGTGACCGCCCGGGGGCGCGTTCTCGGGCAGATCGTGTGCTGCGAGGGCTGTTGCTGCGGTCGGACGGACAAGGGGTTCGAGCCGTTCCCCCGCGACTGGATCAAGCAGCAGTGGAAACGCGAGAAGCTCAACAAGTCGGTGCAACTGACGATCTCCGGATGCGTTGGCCCGTGTGATCTTGCCAATGTCGTCTGTGTCATCTCGCCCAGGGGAATGCAGTGGTTCGGAGGTCTCCAGGAACGGTGGCAATACGAGTTGCTCCTGAATTGGGCCAATGCCTCGCGTGCCGCGGGTGTCCTGCTCGAATTGCCGGCTGAACTGAATCGCCACCGATTTGAACGGTTCGCTGCCGGGTATGGCTCTCTTGCAAGGAGAGCCGTCTCACGCATTCACAAAGGTCTGTCGGAACGGATACTCCGTCTTCGGTGCGCTGTGAACGGGGGCAGCGTCCGGACCGCGTTCTGGACAGCGTTCAGCCGGCCTCCCCGCCCGCGTCTCCTGGGCCGGCGGCCCGACCGGTGATCGGAGCGCGGGGCGTGCTGCGTTCCCCCGATGTCCCGTCAAGTTCCTTCCGAACGGCTGTTCGCGCGTAGCGGTTCCGGTTAGAGCCCGCTCGCGTTATCCGGTCCCACGCCTGCGCTATAGTGGCTGAAGCCTCGGGAAGCTCAGTGTCTCGCGGAACCGAGTGACTGCTGGCTGAATCCGCCCGGGCGGGTCGCTTGGGCGTTGCTGGCGCCGGCTGTTGGGCGACGGCCGTGAACGGCGAAGATTCAGCAGCTCGCGCTCCCCGAGTGGCAGGCGGGAGGAAGCGATGGCGGGTTCCGAGCCCAAGGGCGTCGGCCGGAGGAAGTTCCTCAAGGAAGCCGCGGCGGGCGCGGCGGGCGCCGCCGGCATGGCGGACGGCGCCACGGCGGCCGGCGTAGCGGGCGGCGCCCCCGCGCAGCACGACCACGATCACGACCACCAGGTGGTGCCCGACGACATCGCGTTGCGGGTGCGCGCGCTGGAGTCGATCCTCGTAGAGAAGGAGATGATCGACCCGGCCGAGCTGGACGCGGTGGTCGACGCGTACGAAAACCGCATCGGTCCGCGCAACGGGGCGCAGGTCGTGGCCCGCGCCTGGACGGATCCCGAGTACAAGGCCCGGCTGCTCGCGGACGGCACCGCGGCGATCGGAGAGTTCGGTTTCCTCGGCGCGCAGGGCGAGCACATGGTGGTCGTCGAGAATACGCCGGAGGTGCACAACCTGGTCGTATGCACGCTCTGTTCCTGCTATCCGTGGCCGACGCTCGGCCTCCCGCCGGTCTGGTACAAGTCGGCCCCGTACCGCGCCCGTGCGGTGATCGAGCCGCGCGCGGTGCTGCGCGAGTTCGGCGTCGACCTGCCGGACGACGTCGAGGTGCGCGTCTGGGACAGCACGGCCGAGATCCGCTACCTCGTGCTGCCGGAGCGCCCGGCTGGCACGGAGGGGCTCACGGAAGAGCAGCTCGCCGAGCTGGTCTCCCGCGATTCGATGATCGGCGTCGCCCGCGTTGCGGCGCCCGAGGAGTCTGCGCCGTAGAATGGCCCAGGTTCGCACAGGCGTCACCGGCGGTGAAGGGAGGCCGCAGATGAACGGCATCCACGACATGGGCGGGATGGACGGCATGGGCCTCGTCGAGCCGGAGGAGAACGAGCCCGTCTTTCACGACACGTGGGAGGGGCGCGTCTTCGCCCTGGGACGGTCCATAGCCCGCTGGGGGCGGGGCCGCAACTGGGGCAGCTTCCGGTTCACGCTCGAAAGCCTGTCCCCGGCCGACTACCTGCGGATGTCCTACTACGAGCGCTGGTTCACCGTGCACGTCGACCGACTCCTGGGCAGCGATCTGGTCACGCAGGAGGAGCTCGACAGCGGCTACGCGGACGCGCGCCGGCCGCGGCCGGCGCTGCTGCCGCCTTCCACGACGGGCGGACTCGGTTCCGGTCTGCTGGACGTCGAGGTCGCCGCGCGCTTCGGTCCCGATGACGAGGTGCGGGCGCGAAACCTCCACCCCCGCGGACATACCCGCCTGCCGCGCTATACCCGGGGCCGCCGCGGGACGGTCATTCGCGACAACGGCGTCTATGCGCTGCAGGACACCGACGAGACCGGGCAGCGACTCGGCGACTCTCCGCAGCACGTCTACACCGTCCGCTTCGCGGCGACGGAGCTGTGGGGAGATCGGGCCTCCGTCCGTGATTCGGTCCATGTCGACCTGTGGGAGGGCTATCTTGAGCCCGCATGAGGACGCGCCGCCGCCAGCGAGGGTCGACGGAGATCGTCTCGCCGCGCTGCCGCCGCTGCCGCGGGACGAGGAGGGGCCGGTGTTCGAAGCGCCTTGGCAGGCGCAGGCGTTCGCCCTCGCGGTGAAGCTCTCCGAACAGGGGCACTTCACCTGGAAGGAGTGGGCGGCAGCGCTGACCGACGAGCTGCGGGCGGCCGCCGAACGGGGGGAGCCCGACGACGGGTCCCGGTACTACCATCACTGGGTGGCCGCGCTCGAAGAGTTGGTGACCGGGAAGGGCCTCACCGATTCACCGGCGCTGGCAAATCGGAAGGAGGCGTGGGCCGACGCCTACCGGCACACGCCCCACGGCCAACCGGTCGTGCTTCACAAGTCGCAGTAGTGGCATGTCGAGTCGCAACGGAATGCCGGCGATGAACGACCTCCCCGACGGCATCCACGACATGGGCGGCATGGGCGGCATGGGGCCGATCGATCCCGAGCCGAACGAGCCTGTCTTCCATGCGCCGTGGGAGGCGCGCGTCTTCGCGCTGCGGCGTCTACTGGTCCCCTGGGGGCTGGGCGGCAACTGGGGCAGCTTCCGGTTCGGACAGGAGCGTGTCCCGGCGGCGGAGTACCTGCGCTTGTCCTACTACGAGCGCTGGTTCACGGCCCTGGTCGAGCTGCTGCGCGCCAACGGCGTGGTCAGCGAGGCGGAGCTGGCGAGCGGCGCCGCCGATCCGCAGGTGCCGCGGCAGGAGCGGCGGGAGAGGCCGCCGCAGGCCCCGCTCGGGTTCGGCCTCCTCGATCTCGACGTGCCGGCGCGGTTCCGCGTGGGCGACGGGGTCCGCGCGCGCAAAGTGCATCCGGCGGGGCACACCCGCCTGCCGCGTTACGCGAGCGGAAGGCGGGGCACGGTCGTCCGCGACAACGGCGTCTATGCGCTCCAGGACACCGACGGGCGCGGCCAGCAGCTCGGGGACTCTCCACAGCACGTCTACACCGTCCGCTTCACGTCTCGGGAGCTGTGGGGCGACCGCGGAGCCGAGCGTGACGCGATCTACGTCGAACTGTGGGAGGACTATCTCGAGCCGGGGGGCTGACCGACGGTTCAGAATCCGAACGACAACGCGAGGCCGCGGCGGTGGCGCGACAGCAGGGGGGAGACGGCAACGCGCGCAGTGGGACGCCGTGCCGTGTAGATGACCTGCGAGCGGACGTACCCCGCATCGAGTCCGATCCCGATGCCGGCGCCGGCCGCTCCGAACAGGGACATGAAGAGCGCGTAGATACCGGGGTCTGCGCCGTCGTCCGACATCAGAACTCCGGCCACCACCGCGCCGGAAATGGCTCCCACGAGGGCGCCGTTCTTCAGCGAGTCGGGCTGTTGCCGGCGAACGACGGCGACCTCGGTTTCCTCCAGGTTGCGCAGGCCGTCGTCGGTCAGCAACGAGAGCGACGCAGGTGACAGATCGATGAGCCGTCCCTGCAACTCCCTCCCGGCACGGTCGGTCACCGTGATGTGGTCTCTCTGATTGACCAGGAGCGCGAGCCGGTCGAACGACTCGGCGGTCTGGGCTTCGGCAAGCGAGGCCGTTGTCGTCATCGTTGCCGCTACGAGCACGAGAGCGGTTCGGGTCATCTTCTGTCCCTCCATGCTGTGGATGCCGGGAGCGCCGGGAATCTGTTCTTCGGAGCGCGGTCATCCGCTTGTTGCCGCCGCATCTGTCCGGGAATGCGTCAGGTGGCCGCAAACCGGCTCAGTGGGCAGTGAGGCGCCGCTTGGAAGCGTTTGCCGGAAGCGTGCGGCCGGGCGAGGGACTCACGAACGGGGTTCGGCCGCACCTGCAGATTCATGACATATCCTCACACCGTGGAGCCTGCCATCAGCCTGCTGCGCGATCTGGTCGCCATCGATTCCGTCAACCCGTCCCTGGTCTCCGGCGGCGCCGGGGAGGCGGCGGTCGCCGAGCGAGTCGCGGCGGCTCTGCGGCCGGGCGGTATCGATGTCGAGGTGACCGATGTTGCTCCCGGGCGTCCGAACGTGGTGGGGGTGGTCGAAGGGAAGGCGCCCGGGCGCTCGCTGATCCTCTGTGGCCATACGGATACCGTGGGTGTGGAGGGGATGGCCGCGCCGTTCGATCCGGTCGTGCGTGACGGTCGGCTCTACGGGCGGGGCAGCCAGGACATGAAGAGTGGCGTGGCTGCAATGGTCGACGCCGCGGTTCAGGTCGCCCGGCACGGCGGGCTGTCGCGCGGCCGGCTGGTAGTGGCGGCGGTAGCCGACGAGGAGCATGCCAGCGCCGGCGCGGACGCGCTGGTCGCGGTGCACGCCGCCGACGGGGCGGTGGTGACCGAGCCGACGGACCTGCGCGTGGCCACGGCGCACAAGGGATTCGAATGGGTGGAGGTGGAGACGCGCGGGCGCGCCGCCCACGGCAGCCGCCCGGCCGAAGGACGAGACGCCATCCTGCACATCGGCCGCGTGCTCGGCCGATTGGAAGCCGTGGAGGCGAGGCTCAAGGCAGGCCGGACCCACCCGCGGCTCGGGAGGGCGTCGCTGCACGCTTCCACGATTCACGGCGGCCAGGCCCTCAGCGTCTATCCCGACCGCTGTGTGCTCGGCGTCGAGCGCCGCACGCTGGTCGGCGAACCACCGGATGCGGGGTTGACGGAGGTCCGGGCGGCGCTGTCAGGGCTTGCTCGGGAGGACGACGACTTCGATGCCTCCGCGCGGCAACTGTTGACGCGTGCGCCCCACGAGATTGCCGACGATCATCCGCTCTGCGGGGAGTTGCGGCGGATTCTCCGCGGTCGCGGCCTCGACGACACGCCGACCGGCATGTCCTTCTGGACGGACGCCGCGATTCTCGGCGGCGCGGGGACGCCGGCGTTGCTGTTCGGTCCGACTGGCGCCGGTCTCCATGGCCCGGACGAGTACGTCGAAACCGACTCGGTGAGCACCTGCCGCGACGCGCTGGTCGAGTTGATCCGCGCGTTCTGCTGACTCGCCGAAGCCAGGCGCTGCGGCCTTCCTCCGCTACCTGCCAGCGGTCGACGTCCAGAGCGACGAAAGTCGATCGTATCGTTCAACTCGCTTGGTAACATCGAGTCGCGAGAGATCCGGTATGGAAGATGCACTTCCGGCGTACGAATCGACCGGCCCCGTGACGGGCGCACAGTTGCTGCGCATGCCGTGGCTCAGTCCGTGCGAGCTCGTCGGCGGCCGTATCGTGCGCATGACGCCTACCAATCCAACCCACGGCCGGATCGAGGTGAACGTGGCCGCCGCGCTCCGAGCGTTCGTCCGTACGCAGAATCTCGGCGTGGTGATGGCCGGCGAGGTGGGAGTCTTTACCACTCGGGACCCCGACACCGTCCGCGCGCCCGACGTCCTGTTCCTGTCGCACGAACGCGACGCCCTCCGCACGCGCCGGGACGGATTCCTGGAGGTGGCGTCGGACCTCGTGGTCGAGATCCTGTCCCCGACGGATCGGCCGGACGCGGTGCGGCGCAAGCTCGACGAGTACTTCGCCGCCGGCGTTCGCCTGGCATGGGTCATCGACCCCGCCACCCGTACCGTCCGCGTGCACCGACCCAACGGTGGCGTTCGGTCGGTTGGCGCCGGTGAGATCATCGCGGGCGACGACGTCCTTCCGGGATTCGTGCTGCCGGTGGACGAGGTCTTCGAGTAAGGGAATGACGATGAGGCGAATTCGCTACTGCTGCGCCGTGAGTCTGGATGGATACATCGCCGGGCCCGGCGGCGAGTTCGACTGGATTGTCATGGACCCCGAGATGGACTTCGCCGGCCTGTCCGACCAGTTCGACACCCACCTGCTGGGGCGGAAGACGTTCGAGGCCACCGGCGGGCGCGACCAGTCTTCGCCGGGCGTGCGGGCTTTCGTGTTCTCGCGAACCCTGCGGTAGAACGACTACAAGAACGTCACGATCGTGAGCGAGAACTGGAAGGAGCTGGTGAAGTCGCTCCGCGAGGAATCCGGAAGGGACATCTGGCTGTTCGGCGGCGGGTCGCTCTTTCGGAGTCTCGCCGAGGAAGGACTCGTGGATACCGTCGAAGTCGGGATCATTCCGACCTGCTCGGCGCAGGTGTTCCGCTCGTCGCCCAACCGGCCTCGCGAATGGGACTGACGCTGCAGGAGCACCGTGTATACGAGCAGACCGGCACGGTCGGCCTCGTCTACTCGGTCAGCCGTCCGGGTCAGGGGTAGCCGCCGGTCCATGATTGCACGTCGTACACGACTTTCCTGTCCGCAACCTTCCATGCAGCAACCGCACCGCCGGTGAGTCCTATTGCGGCCCACGCGGCAGCAAACAACGCGGCGCCACCCGGCGGGGCGCCGCCGGCCTCAATCAACAGGCCGGACCCGAACATCGCGCCGTACAGTGCGCCAAATCTGACGAACCGTACGTAAGGCTTGCTGGAATTCCTCGCCACTCTCATCACTGAACGACGGAGTGTTTCATCGGCCATTCCGTTCACTTCCAACGTGATCCGCGTCTCGTTGGCAGACACGAAACCGCCACGAGTACCCGGTGTCGATGGGCCAGTCATCACCTCCACACTGGTTCCGGCCGGAATGGACACGACCCGTTCCCAACTGCACAGCCCCCTCGGAGTGTTCGAAGGAAACGCGGGTCGCTTCGTCGCACAGCCCGCGGCCAACGCGGCGGCACAAAGGAGGATTCCGATCCTTCTCATGGCCGCCTGCCCTCTGCGCCATGCGCCGGCGCGAGCAGGCGGACGAGTCCGCCGATGATGTTCCGCCGCGCGTCGCGTTCGATAGGGTCCTCTCCCAGGTAGATGTCGAACAGCGCGCGGCAGAGAGCCCGCGACGCTATGGGCGGACGCTGCGCCTGTCCCACCGAGGTGGTCAGTCGTCCCGCCGGACCGCAGGACAAGACGATTTCGGTGCCCCGTGCGACCTCGTCGATGTGGAGATGGCTCCGCAATCGCGCCAGTGCCGCCGCAGCGTCGGCGTCCCCGGATTCCTGCCTGCGTGGTGCCATCCGCGGCCGCAGCGCGTCGTCGAACGCGCCCGCCACATCGCCGCCCGCGACCGTTCGCGTCATGACGAGTCGCAGCGTCATCCCGAAGTCGAGGGCGAGCACCCGACGGGAGAAACGCATGTCCCTCCCGAGTGCCGCGGCCGGTCTGCCCGCGAACGCCGCCAGCGCGGCTTCGGCGCCGGCCGGATCGACGTAGAGGCCGAAAGCGTAGACGTTGACGCGAAAGATGGTCCGCTGTCGGATCCCGGTACCCACCAGCCGGTGCGGCTTCGTCCCTCCGGGCGGGACGAGGACGATTGGGAACGACGTGCCGTTCTCGGGTTCCCGGACCGCGTTTGGTGGGGCCGAGCTGGCGGCCGTGGGAGCCGGCGCGGCAAGCAGGGCGAGGAGCACTATCGAACCGACGAGTCTCTCCAGGGTCATTTCCTGCGCTCCGCTGTCGAATGAGGCGTCGTCGTGTCGAAGGCGTGTCCTCCGCGCCCGTGTTCCGGCGCAACCGTGAGCCGGCGGGGGTGGGCCTGCGGCGGCGCGCTATCGATCTCGGGATACAGCCAGGAGTGCTCCAGGCCGGGGTGGCGCGCGCCGTAGCGGGCCGGTACGTCCTGTGTCCAGTTGCTCGGAATCGTCAGGCAGAACGCCAGCAGTCCGGCGAACGCGAGGCGTTGCGCGGCGAGCGGCGGCGCTTCCTTGAACCGCTCGGAAGAGGTTCGGCCGGCCAGCCCCCAGCCGGCAGTGCCCTGCAGACGGCCCAGCCGCCGCATCCGCGACCGGTACAGGGCCCCCGCGCCGACCGCCGCCATGACGATGTTCAGCGTCTGCCCGGTGCCGAGAGCGAGCCGGTGGGTGGGGTAGTCGCGGAACAGGTCGATGAAGAAGCGCGGGAATGCGTACCAGAACACGAAGCGCGCGGCCACCGCGCCCGGCGTTCGGCTCACCCGCCGCACGTGGAGCAAGTACGCCATCAGCAGCAGGTTCTTGGCGCCGTCGTAGAGCACGACGGGATGGCGGAATCCTTCCGCGTCGGGGAACTTCACCGCCCACCAGACGTCGGTCGCCGCGCCGACGATGTGGCCGTCGATGAAGTTGCCGATGCGTCCCATGCCCAGCAGGAACGCCGCCGGAATGACGAGGACGTCCGCGACGAGAAGGAACGGCTTTCCGGAGCGGTGCGCGAACACCGCGGCGCCGAGCCCGCCGCCGAGCAGCAGGCCGTGGGTGGCCATGCCCCCGAGCCACCACGCGGGAATCATGTGGAGGTGCTCGCGGTAGAAGGGCCATTCGTCGAAAGCGATCTCGATGGCGCGTCCGCCGACCAGCACGCCGACGGCGACGAACAGGCTCAGGCTCCATACCTCGCGCGGCGAGAGGCGAAGCTCTCCATGACCTCGTCGCAGGAACAGATGCAACTCGAGGAAGCCGAGGGCGAAGCCCAGGCCGTACCACCAGAGATGGACGCCGCCGACGTCGAACAGGATGGGGTCGATGCGATGCGTGTACGGTCCGAGCATGTCTGTCTCCTGCCTGCCGCGCGATTGCGCGGCCGACAGATCCAGCAGCACGGCCGGTGCCAGTTCGCCGGCGATTCACGCAATTCGTTATGGGGCAGTGAGTTGCGCGGGAAAGGAACCCTGACCGGGAGTCCGGCCAGCGGCGCAGGATTGAACACTGAATGACGGTGGGTGTGCATTCGGTGACGAGGGAGTGGGCGTATTCGACCGAGGAGCAACGCCGTCCGCGTGGTGTACCAGCGCCGCTCGAATGCGGCGGGGCTTTCGCCACGGAAGCGTGCAGGCGGAGACCCGACCGCAGGATGGCTCAGAAGGCGCGCGTGAAGCCGCCGCTCGATCCCGCGAAGCGCGAGTTCACGACGTTGTTGAAGATCGACCCGAACGAGTAGGTGAACCCGATACGGAACTGCCACTCGTAGTCGGTGGCGAGCTGCCGCTGGCGCACGAGGATTTCAGCGTCGGTGGCGTCCCGGCGGGGCAGGTAGATCTGATCGCGGATCAGCGAGCTGTCGGCGTCGATGCGAAGAAAGAACCCGCGGAACAGGCGGATGTCGATCTCGCCGTAGAGCACGAGCCGACGCTGGTCGGGCTGGTCGAGAAACTGCGAGAACTCCAGCGTGAGCTCGCTCTCGCCCCAGGGCTCGTTGGCGAGGAACGAGCTCTGCACGGCGTGGTTCGCGCGGTGTTCCTCCATGCGGTCGAATATCGTCGGCTCGATGTAGCGGAAGGCGTTGTAGCCGGCGGTGTAGGTCATCGTGAACTGCCGCCGCGTCGATTCGGAGTAGGGAAAGAAGTTGTACTCGATGGCCGGCGCGCCGCGCAGCGTCAGATCCTGGTTCCGGAAGTTGGAGCTGATCGCCGAGCCCCCGAAGCCGATGCCGACGTGCTCGCCCACGCTCTTGACGAAGCGGGCGTCGAGCGACGAGCTGCGCCGGACGTTGGAGAAGGTCGAATCGGTGAGCTCGAACGTGTCCTCGCGGAAGTTGGTGAAGAAGCCGACCCGCATCTTCCACATCTCCGTGTCGCGGTTGGCCGAGATCGATCCGCTGAGCGACTGCGTCGATTCCCGTTCCTCGGCGTCGAAGAACATGTTCAGCCGGGTGCGGAAGACCCAGAAGTTCCAGGGATCGTCCTGCGGCTGGGCGTTCGCCACGCGGCGCGCACCCAGCGCACCACCCGTTGGGCTGGTAGAGACGCGCAACTGCTGGCCGAGCGGCGTCTGGGCCGCGTAGCGCACCAGGCCGAGGCGCAGCATCTGGGCCAGCGCCCTTCGCTCGCTGTCGTCGGTGTCATCCTGCGTGGTGTAGAAGACGAGCTGGTCGTCCATCCCCGTGAACTCGTCGATGCCGTAGAAGTCGAGCGTCCACGCGTCGCCGCCGCCGCCGGTGTTCTCGCGGGTGACCAGCACGTGGACCTGCGCGTCGCGCCGGTCGCGGACGTAATTGACGAAAGCGATCTCTCGGCGCAGGTACTCGTCGTCGCAGGGACCGCAGTCGAGGAACACGCGGAGAAGATCGGCCCCGTTCGGTTCCCGCGGCTGCTGCGCCGCGCCGGCAGTCCCCGCGCCCCACACGATCGCGAGCACGCCGAGGAGCAAGGCCTTCAGCGGCCGGGTCCCGTCGTTCCCTCGGCGGGGGACCGACAGGCGCGTCGCCGCTTGCCCGGCCTGCGGCCGGCGCTCTGCCGGCTCGTCCAGGGAGCCGCAACCGGCCTCCGGCGAGGCGGGCTGCGCTGTTCGAGGTGCTGCGTGGGGTTCCACCGCGGGTCGCCAAGGGGTTCGGGCAGGCTGCGCTACCGGTGAGCCGACCAGCCTCTATCTTATACTGGGCGGCGCCATGTCCACGCTTCCTGCTCCCGGCACGAAGGCGGCCTCGTTCGCGTTGCGCGACGCCGCCGGCGACCCCTGCGCGTTCGGTCCCGACGGCCCTGCCGCGCCGGCGACGCTGCTCTTCTTCTTCAAGCACGACTGCGCGACGTGCGACCTGACGGCGCCCCTGGTCGAACGGGTGCACCAGGCGCTGTCGGGCTCCGGCCTGCGCGTGCTGGGCGTCTCGCAGGACGACGCGGCGCTCACCGCCGGTTTCGCCGAGCGGCACGGGCTCACGCTTCCGCGTGCTCTCGACGCCGAACTGCTCGTTTCCGAAGAGTACGGCTTCGACGCCGTCCCCGCGTTGGTGCTGGTCGACGGGGATGCCAACGTCCTGGCCAGCTTCGAGGGTTTCGGCAAGACCGACCTGCAGACGCTGGCCGACCTCGCGGCCGAGCGGTGCGGTGGCGCCGCGCCGGCGGTAGAGAGAGAGGGCGAGTCGCTACCCGACTCGCGGCCCGGGTGCGGCTCGAAGGTGCACGATCCCGACGTGGCCCGCCGGCTGGCGGCCAGACGCGATGCCTCGAGGCTGGCCGCGCGCCGGGTCCGCATGCCGGCCGACCTCGATCCGTTCGAGTTCCTCGACCAGCAGGGTCTGACCGACGGCCTGCCCGTGGTGCCGCCCACCGAGGAACGTGTGGCGCGGATGCTGGCCGGCACCTCGCGGCCGCCCGGTGACGTGGTGGCCGACGTGCCGCCCAACCTGGCTCCGGCCACGGTGGAGAAGGTCGCCATCAACGCCGTCATGGCCGGCTGCAAGCCGGTGTACCTGCCGGTGGTCATCGCCGCCGTGGAGGCCGCCTGCACGGATGCGTTCAACCTGCACGGGGTGCTGGCGACGACCTACTTCGTCGGGCCGCTCGTCATTGTCAACGGGCCGATCCGCCACGAGATAGGGCTCAACTGCGGCAGGAACGTCTTCGGCCAGGGCACCCGCGCCAACGCCACCATCGGGCGCGCCCTGCAGCTCGTGGTTCGCAACGTGGGCGGCGGCCGTCCCGGCGAGGTGGACATGTCCACGCTCGGCCAGCCGGGCAAGTTCGGCGCCTGCATCGGCGAGCTCGAGGAGCTGAGCTGCTGGGAGCCGCTGCACGTCGAGCGCGGCTTCGACCGCGAGCAGAGCACCGTCACCGTCTTCGCGGCCGAGGCGCCGCGCGCCATTCGCGACCAGCTCTCCCGCAACTCGCGGTCGCTGGCGGCCAGCATGGGGTTCTCGCTCGAAGCCATCGCCCACGTCAAGCTGCACGGCATGGATCAGGCGCTGCTGGTGGTCTCGCCCGAGCACGCCCGCACCTTCGAGCGCGACGGGTACACGCGGGACGACCTCCGCGCCCGGATTCAGGAGGTGACCGCCCGGCCGCTGCGCGACGTGCTGCCGAACGACGAGTGCCAGAAGGGGACCGTGGCGCGCGCGCTGCCGAAGGACTGGCTCGGTCCCGGCGGCCGGCCGACACCCGAGGCGCTGGACCGCCCCTTCCCGAAGTTCTCGCAGGCGGACAACATCCTCATCATGGTGGCCGGCGGCACGGCGGGGAAGTTCTCGGCGGCGGTCGGCGGGTGGGCCAGCGGCGGACTGGGGTCGAAGGCGGTCACGCGGCCGATCCGGCGGTAGTGACGCAGAGAGACTGGACCGTGATCGTTGTAGGCTGGTCTTGATCAGCGCTTTCAGTTCCACGCCGGAGCCGCAGGCGGAACCGGGAATGCACGGCGCCGACATGGCAAGAGATAACAGCCTCACGGACAGCGCCCGACTGTGCAAGCTGGCCGAACGGATCGGCGCGGCGATGGACGCCGGGATGGTCGTGCTGTTCGGCTCGCGCGCCACGGGAACCGCGCGCCACGACAGCGACGTGGACATCGCCATCATCGACGCGCGCAAAGCGGACAGCGAGAGCGGATGCCGGGTGCTGGCCGGCGCCGGGGCGGACGAGCCTCCGATCGACAGCGGCCATCTTGCTTCCCGGGACTTCACGGACTGCTTCGCCAGCACGCGCGGACTGCACCGCAGTGTATGGAACGACGGGTTGATCCTGTACAGCCGGGAACGCGGCATCGAGAGCCCGCCGCCGCGCCTGCGCGACAGGCTGCAGGTGAACCGATTCGACAAGACGACCGAAATGGGATGGCAGAAACTGACGGCGGCGGAAGAAGCGCGGCGCGCGATCGAAAAGGCCGACGAGCAGCGAAGCAACGCACGGGCGATGCCGGGCACGGCAAGCGAGACCGGGTACATGATGCTCATGGCCCAGTCGCTGGAACAGGCCATCAAGGCCGTTCTGCACGCCAGCGGCCAACGGGTGCGGCCCGGACACCATCTGCAGGAATACGCCGAGAGGACTGAGAGACTCGGCGAACGGATAACCGACGGGATCGATCACCGCGAGCTCAAGCTGATCTCCGAAGCGGGGAACCAGGGGCGATACGGCAACTGGGAACACGAAGGCCACGTGCCCCGCGAGCGGGCGCAGGCCATCGTCGACATCGTGTACGAGCGCTGTGCAAGTCGGATAGCGGACCTCGTGGGCGACCGAATGCAGAGATCGAGCGAAGCTCCGGGTCCTTCAGGCAGAAGAGAGTGAATTCACCCTGCCTCTTCGCTCCGGACCTGCTCGACAACTTCATGTCGGTGGACCAACCTGCCCACAGCAAGGCGGCGCCGATCAGTGAACGCGCCGTGTGCTAGAGTGAAGCGCATCCAGCCGGGAGGCCGCATGCACGACGCTTCCGTCATTCTCGATCCGACCGACGAACGCGAACCGATCGGCCGGCAGCTCGCGGCGCGCGCCGGCGGCCTGTCCGGCACTGTCGGAATCGTCGACATCTCGAAGCCGCGCGGCGACGTCTTCTGCGACGAGCTCGAGGCGTTGCTGCGGGACCGGCAACCCGGCCTCGACGTCATCCGCCTGCGGAAGCCGACCTTCACGCGGCCGGCCCCGACCGATCTGCGCGAGGAGGTGGCCGAGCGCTGCAAGGCGGTGATTCAGGCCCTCGCCGATTGAGGGTCCTGCACGTCGTGCAGTGTGCACGACCTGGTCGACTACGAGGCGCAGGGCATCCCCACGGTGATGGTGGCGTCCACCGAGTTCGTCGAGGCCGCCGAGCGGCAGTCGGTTGCGCTCGGCATGCCGGATGTGGCGGACCGTGCGGTCTATGTGCCGCATCCCATCCAGGACGCGACGGACGACGAGATGCGCGCCAAGGCGCGCGCGGCGTACGACGCCATCGTCGAGGCGATCACGCACTAACCGACGCAGTTCCGGACCTTCGTCGCGTGGTGTCGGGCGTCCGGCCCGTGGAGCGCGCCGCGGCATCTTGGACGCGGGAGCCGGAGTTCGTGGGTGCCGTGAGCGGTCCGCCGTCCGCTTTCCGAGCCCCGACGGTCGAATTCCATGGACACCGTCGCCGTCGCGGTCATCGTCCTCTACCTGATCGCCGCCACCGCCATCGGCAGCCTGATGGCGCGGCGGACCACCACGTCCACCGGCTGGGCGGTGGCCGGGGGCGGGATGTCGACGGTGCTGGTGGCGGTGGGCATCGCCGGCACGCGCATCGGCGGCGCCGGTACCTACGGCGTGGCCGGCGACGTCATCAGCGGCGGGGTCTGGAACTTCTGGTGGTACGGCATCAGCACGTTCCTGGCGCTGTCGCTCGTCGGCCTCTTCTTCGCCGTCTACTACCGCCGGTTGCGGTTGCAGACCGTCGGCGAGATCTTCACGCTCCGGTGGGGGAACCGGCGTTGCCAGTGGCTGACCAGCCTCTGCGTCCAGACCGAGTACGTCATCGTCAACCTGATCGAGGCCTACGTGATCGGCGTCATCGTCAGCACCCTGACCCCGCTGTCGATGTTCTCGGGCGTCATGGTGTCGGCCGCCATCTTCGCCACCTACGTCTCGCTCGGGGGGTTGTGGGGGACGGCGATCACCAACCTGATCCATTGCGTGGTGGTGCTCGTCGGGCTGGGAGCGGTCGGTCTGCTGGGCATCGACCAGCTCGGCGGCTGGAGCGAAGTCACGGCAGCCATCGGGGGGCACCTGTCGGCGGCGTCGCGCGACACGGCGGCCTGGTGGGGATTTACGGGCGCCGGGTGGCTGCCGGTGTTCGCGATGATCTTCTCGGCGGCGATACACACACCCGCCGCCTCGGTCTACACCAACTACGCGGCGGCGGCGCGGAACGAGCGGCACATCGCTCCGGCTTTCGTCGCGGCTGGAATCATCGCCGCGGGGATGCCGATGCTCGCCGGGCTCATCGCCATCCTCACCACGGCGCGCTACGGGATCGACACCGGGCTCTCCGGCTACCGCAACCTGACCACGCTCGCCTCGGAGATCAGTCCGGTGGTCGGCGGCGTCGCTCTGGCCGCGGTGCTCGCCGCGGTCATCTCCTCCGGCGGTCCGATCCTGTTGTCGAGCGCCACGATGTTCGTCCGCGACTGGCTGCCGTTCACCCGCCGCTACGACTCGGCGCGCAGGCTCCGGGCCTACCAGGTGACCACTGTCGTCTACGCCATCGTCGCCGCCCTGGCCGCGTGGGTGGTGGCCACCCGGACCACCATCTCCATCCTCGATCTGCTGCTGTTCGGCTTCGCGATGGTGGTGCCGCCGGCGATTGCCGTCGGCTACGTCATCTACTGGCCGCGCACCACCGAGCGGGGCGCGTACTGGGGCATGGCGGTCGGCTACGGCGCGGGTCTGGTCTGGTTCGCGCTCATCAAGCTGGCTCTGACGGTCGGGTTCAGCGCGCCGGAGGACGCTTCGGCCCTGCACCGGCTGCTCGTCTACTGCCTCACGGTGGACGGAGAGGGAATCGATCCGTCGTACGTCACGACCTTCGTTCCGCTGGTGGCGATACCGCTGGTCTCGCGCCTGACGATCGACACCTCGGGGGATCGCGAGAAGTTCTACGCGATGCTGGACGGCTCGCGGCCGGTCGACCGGGGAAGGGTATAGACCGCTGCCCCTGTTGGACATGCGGTAGCCGGCGTGGCGGCCTCAGTGGTTGGAGTCGATGAGGAACACTTCGCTCTCCTCTCCGCGGCCAGCCGCGTCGTCCGCAGACGCGGCATGAGCGGAGACTTATAATCGCTCGCGTCGCACCCGGTTTCGTTCCAGGAGAGGTCACGCATGCCCGGTTCGGTCACGTTCGAACGCCACGACGACGTCGCGCTGCTGCGGCTGACGAATCCCCCCGTCAACGGCCTGAGCTTCGCCATGCGCGCCGCGCTGGGTGAGCGCGTGGCCCAGGCGCTGGCCGACGAAGCCGTCAAGGCGATTGTCATCGCCGGGGCCGACCGCATGTTCTGCGGCGGGGCCGACATCCGGGAGTTCAGCGCGCCGCCGCCGCCCGGAGCGGCACACCTGCCCGCGATCCTGGACGAGATCGAGGCCTCGCCGAAACCCGTCGTCGCCGCCATCCACGGCGTGGCGGCCGGAGGCGGCATGGAGGTGGCGCTGGCGTGCCACGTGCGGCTCGCCGCGCCCGGCACGCGGCTCGGGCTTCCGGAGGTGACGCTCGGCATCCTGCCCGGCGCGGGAGGCACGCAGCGCATGCCGCGGCTCATCGGTGTGGAGAAGGCGCTGGAGGTGATCGTCGGCGGCAAGCTCCATCCGGTGGAGAAGGCAGCGGCCCTGGGCTTCGTCGACGAGTGCGTCGAGGGCGACCTGGTGGCGACGGCGATCGCCCGGGCTCGTCAGCTCGCAGCCGACGGCACGCCGCTACGGCGGGCGTCGAAGCTCACGGAGCATCTGGAGGCGGCGCGCGGCCGCCCCGGGATCTTCGACGACTTCCGCAAGAAGATGGCGAAGCGCGCTCGCGGCTTCGACGCGCCGTACGCCTGCGTCGACTGCGTCGAGACGACGCTGACGATGCCCTACGCCGAGGCGCTGAAGAACGAGCGGGTCGTGTTCCACCGGCTACGCGAATCGGACCAGTCGGCGGCGCAGCGGCACGCCTTCTTCGCCGAGCGCGAAGTGGCCAAGATCCCGGATGTGCCGAAAGACACCCCGGCCCGGCCGATTGCGTCGGCGGGAGTCGTCGGCTGCGGCACGATGGGCGGCGGGATCGCGATGAGCATCGCCAACGCGGGCCTGCCGGTGACGGTTCTCGAATCGTCGCCCGAGGCGCTCGACCGCGGCATGGCCATCATCCGGAAGAACTACGCGGCGACCGTTTCGAAGGGGCGGCTGTCGCAGACGCAGATGGACGCGCGGCTGGCGCGCATCACCCCGACGCTGGACGACGCCGCCCTGGGCGCCGCGGACGTCGTGATCGAGGCGGTGTTCGAGGAGCTGCCGCTGAAGAAGGAGGTCTTCGCCCGGCTCGACCGCGTGTGCAAGCCGGAGGCGATCCTGGCCACCAACACCTCGACCCTCGACGTCGACGCCATCGCCGCCGCCACGTCGCGGCCGGCGCAGGTCGTCGGCACCCACTTCTTCAGCCCGGCGAACGTCATGAAGCTGATGGAGAACGTGCGCGGCGCCCGGACGTCGCCCGAGACCATCGCCACCGTCATGAAGCTGTCGAAGAAGCTGGGCAAGGTGGGCGTGCTGGTCGGTGTCTGCGACGGCTTCGTCGGCAACCGGATGCTCTACGCCTACCGCCGGCAAGCGGACTTCCTGCTGGAGGAAGGCGCGCTGCCGGAGCAGATCGATCGGGTCATCTATGACTTCGGCCTGCCGATGGGGCCCTACCAGATGGCGGATCTCGCCGGTCTGGACGTGAGCTGGCGGGTGCGCAAGGCGCAGGCGCCGACCCGGCCGGCGCACCTGCGCTACTCGCCGATCGCCGACCGCATCTGCGAGCAGGGTCGCTACGGGCAGAAGACCGGCGCCGGCTGGTACCGGTACGAAGCGGGGAGCCGCGTCCCCATTCCCGACCCGGCCATCCACGATCTCATTGCCGGGGTGTCCGCGGAGTTCGGCATCGAGCGCCGCGCGATCGGCGACGACGAGATCGTCCCGCGGTGCCTCTATCCGCTCGTCAACGAGGGCGCGAAGATCCTGGACGAGGGACTCGCGCTGCGCGCCAGTGACATAGACATCATCTGGATGCATGGCTACGGCTTCCCGCGCTACCGCGGCGGTCCGATGTTCTGGGCCGACCTGGTGGGGCTGCGGACCGTCTACGACGCGATGAGCCGGCTCCACGACGAGCACGGCGAGTGGCTCGAGCCGGCGCCGTTGCTGAAACGCCTCGCGGAGCAGGGCAAGGGGTTCAAGGACGTCGGGAAGTGACGGCCAGGGCCGCGGGGTCCGGACGGACGGCGGCCTGCGCGCAGGGACATGGCGATGTCTGATTCCGGAACCGTTGCCGAGCGCGCGGAACGCGCCGCCGCGGCCGGCGGGATCGCGGATCTGATCGAGTACTACTTCGAGCAGGGCTGGACGGACGGCCTGCCGGTGGTGCCGCCGACGCCCGAGTCGGTGGCGGCCATGGTGGATGCCTTGGGGGGCGACGCGGCCCATCTCGAAACCCGCGTCCCGCCGCGCTGGGGCAACCTCACCCGCGAGGTGCTCGCCATCAATCTGGTGCTTGCCGGCTGCCGGCCCGACTACGCGCCGGTGGTGCGGGCCGCGCTGTTGGCACTCACGAGCAGCCCCTTCAACCTCCACGGCGTGCAGGCGACCACCCACATGGCCGCCCCGCTGGTCGTGGTGAACGGGCCGATCCGACAGGAGATCGGACTGAACGCGGGCCCCAACGTGTTCGGATCCGGCTTCCGGGCCAACGCCACCATCGGTCGCGCCATCCGTCTCGTGCTGCTCAATGTGGGCGGCGGCTGGCCGGGCGACCTCGACAAGAGCACGCTGGGACATCCCGGCAAGTACACCTTCTGCATCGCCGAGAACGAGGAGGCGAGTCCCTGGGCGCCGTACCACGTCGAGCACGGTTACCGGCCCGAGGACAGCACGGTCTTCTGCATCGCCGCCGAGGGGCCGCATAGCGTCACCAACCACGTGGCGAACGACCCGGAAGGCATCCTCGACAGCATCGCGTCGGCGATGAGCACCATCGCCCACAACAACGCCGTCAGCAGCGGCTCGTGCGCCGTCGTCATCGGGCCGGAGCATGCCGCGACGATTGCCGCGAAGCAGTGGACGCGCCAGGACGTGCGGCGCTACCTTTGGTCGGCGACAACCAATACGTTCGACGACATCAGCTTCGGGGGGCGCTACGGGAAGATTTACAACCGCAACCTGCCCCGCTGGTACAGGCGGGAGCCGGGGGCGCGCATTCCCATCGTGCCGTCCGCGGACGACATCCACCTGTTCGTGGCCGGCGGCGACGCCGGCCGCTTCTCGGCGTTCTTGCCGGGATGGGGGCACATGACGTCGCCCGTGCTGCGGGCGATCGACGGTCGGCCGCCGGGGACGGGGGAGTGCGTCGACGGGACGTGTGCGCTCTGAGGGAGGACGTCTTGGCCGCTCACGTCATGCAGGTGAGGCAGGCAGGTGAGGAAGCGCTTCAAGACCACTGACGGCATGGATTCGACTCGGGAGTGACAGATGGCTAGAGAACGCCTGCCGGACGGACGCATCGTCTACGACCCGCGCGGGACGGTGACCGCGGAGCCGCGCGAGCTGGCGGCCCGCCTGGAGATGCTCGACGGCGTTCGGCTAGGCGTGCTGGACAACACCAAGTGGAACGCGTCGAAGCTGTTGCGCCGCGTCGTCGCCGGCCTGGAGACTGGACTGACGTTCGCTCAGGTGAACTTCTACGACAAGGAGAGCTTCTCCCGGCCGGCGCAGCCGGACCTACTCGACGTGATCGCGGCGGAGAACGATGCGGTGATCACCGCGATAGGCGATTGAGGGTCGTGCACGTCGTGCAGTCTGCACGACGCGGTCGGCCTTGAGGAGCGGGGCGTTCCGACGGCGGTCATCGTGACCGACGCGTTCCTCCATGAAGCCGACGTGCAGCGAACGGCGCTCGGCGCGGAGCGCCTCGATCCGGTAGTCATCACCCATCCGCTCAGCACGCTGACCGACGAGGAGATCGCCGGGCGCGCCGCCGAGGCGGCGGCCGGCGTCAGGCGGACCCTCGTCGCGTGAGGCCGCCGGGCGATCCCCGGCGCTGGACCTGCGGCCGAATCGCGGCTGTCAAGAGAGTCCTCGCCAGCGTCCATGTGTGCCTTCGTGTCGCCGGATGCGGGCGCCGGGTGATCCGCCGCGCGTGGGGGGGCAGCGGTTTCGACGTCTTCCTCGTTACGCCGACCGTGTGACGGGAGCGTGCTCCCGCACGTAGTCCATCAGGCTCGGGATTCCCGGTTCCCAGACCGGTTTCGCCTCCGGCCGCCACACGTACCCCACGTTGCGCAACAGGTCCTTCGCCGTCGTCGAGTCGGCCTCCGGCACGGCTGCCAAGCCGCGGCGAATTGCCGTCTCGAGTTGCACGTCGTCCAGCAGAGGACGTGTGTCGAAGGCCTCCGCCACGGACCGCGCCACGGGCAGCAGGCGCAACGTCTCGAGCTCTTCGTAGCGATCGAGGTAGTAGTCGTCCTTCTCCCGGTTCACGGCGGTCTGCACGGCGGTGGCCGCCGCCAGCGTGATGCGCCTTTCTTCGGCCACGCCCGGTGGAGCGGCACGCGGTGGAGTGGCACCCGCCGCCCGGCGCCACACCGCCTGCCCCCAGAGTTGCACGAAATACGGGTAGCCGTGGCTGTCGCGGACGATGTGCGCAAGGGCGTCGTCGTCGATGTCGATGTCGTCGCTTCGCAACGGATTCCGCACCGCCGCCGCGGTCGCCGGTCCGTCCAGCCGGCCGATGGGACGCCGGTCGGCCCGGTTCCAGAACGTCGCGTCCATCGCATTCAGGTGGGCGCGCAGGTTCGGGGTGCCGGCCAGCACGAGCAGGAACGGCAACCTTCTGCCCACCTGCTGGCCGGCATTCAGCAGCGCGCGGCCGACGGCGACGTCCAGCGTGTGCGCCTCGTCGATCAGCAGAAGCAGCGGCGCTTTCCGCACACGTGCCGCCAAGGCTTCGTCCAGCGGCGGTGGGTCGCGCCGCCCCGGCCGCCACGTGATCCCCTGCACGGACACCTGCCCCGGCGCGAAACGCCGCCACCAGGATGCGGGCAGGAGACGCTCGACGAGCTTCGTCTCGTCAGGCATGCCGGCCGGCGTGAGCGACAGAACGTCGACGCCGGCGTAGGCGGCGGCTTCCTGCTGCAGCCAGACGAGCAGGGCGGTCTTGCCGTTGCCGCGCGGTCCGTGCAGCACGAGATCGCGCGACGGAGCCAGGCCGTCGCGCAGATCGCCGAGGAGCGCCCGGCAGAGCGCCTGCACGGACGCTCGTCCTGCCAGGTACGGCGGCAGTCCACCCGCGCCCGGTCGAAACGGCCCCTGCCGGCTCCGCGTCACCATCGGCGTCACGCTCCACGCACCCGTACTCGCCCCCCGCAGTGCGGCCGAGCGGGCACGATATGATTCTGCCATGAACGTCGATCTGGCCTACGGCCGCGGCCGCCTGTCGGTCGAGTTTCCGGATGACCGCACCACGGTCCTGGAGCCGTCCTACGTCGGCGGCCTGCCGGACGAGCAGTCGGCCATTCGCCATGCCTTGCGGATGCCGCTGGGGACGCCGCCGCTCGCGTCGCTCGTGAAGGCCGAGCAGAGTGTCGCCATCTCGGTCTGCGACATCACCCGGCCGATGCCCAGCGACACGCTGCTGCCGGTGCTGCTCGACGAGCTGGCCCATGTGCCCGACGAGCGGATCGCCATCCTGATCGCCACCGGCACGCACCGGCCCAACGATCGCGGCGAGCTGATCGAGATGCTCGGGCAGCCGATCGTCGACCGCTATCCCATCGTCAACCACAGCGCGTTCGACGAGGACGGTCTGGTGCACCTGGGCGAGGTGGAGCCGCGGGTGCCGGTCTGGCTGAACCGGCACTGGGTCGAGGCCGACTTTCGCATCACGACCGGGTTCGTCGAGCCGCACTTCTTCGCCGGGTTCAGCGGCGGGCCGAAGCTGGTGGCGCCGGGGCTGGCCGGGTTCAGGACAACGATGCGGCTGCACGACGCCGAGATGATCGGCAGCCCGAACGCGCGGTGGGGCGTCATCGAAGGGAACCCCATTCAGGAAGCCATACGCCGCATCGCCTCCCACGTCGGCGTCCACTTCAGCGTCGACGTCGCGATCAACCGCGACCGGCGGATCACCAGCGTCGCGGCGGGGGAGATCTTCGCCGTGCACCGGACGATAGCGGCGCGCGTCAAGCAGAGCGCCATGCAGGCGTTCGACGCGCCGTTCGATGTCGTCGTCACGACCAACAGCGGCTACCCGCTCGACCAGAACCTCTACCAGAGTGTGAAAGGCATGTCGGCGGCGGCGCAGGTGGTCAGGCAGGGCGGGGCCATCGTCTGCGCCGCGGAGTGCGCCGACGGGCTGCCGTCACACGGCGAGTACGGCGACATCTTGCGGGCCCGCGAGACGCCGGAGGCGCTGCTCGAGATGATTTGCGCGCCGGGCCACAACCGGCACGACCAGTGGGAAGTGCAGGTCCAGGCGCAGATCCAGCAGCGCGCCGAGGTGTTCCTGAAGACCGACGGCCTCGCGCACGACGAGGTCCGCGCGGCGCACCTGACGCCCATCGACGACGTCGCGGAGACGACGCGCGAGCAGCTCGACCGGGCCGGTCCGGCGGCGCGGGTCTGCGTCCTGCCCGAGGGGCCGCAGACGATTCCTTATCTGGCCGGGTGAGTTCCGAGGCGCGTTCATTGCGGCGCCGCAACCGCGAGACCTGCCCCCGCGGCGGCGTCAAGGAGCCGCTGGTCGTAGGTGACCACGGCTTCGAGTCCCTCCAACGAGAGAGCTGTCGCGAGATGAACCGCGTCGAGGCTTCGCAGCCGTTCCGGCTGCAGGTGTGCGGCGGCACGCAGGACCGGCTCGTCGATGGCCAGCAGCGCGATGCCCTCCAGAACCTGTTCCGCCCGGTGCCACGTAGCCGGTTCCGAGGCGTGTGCCCGACGCAACGCACGGAACACTTCGACGCGAACGAGTCCGCTGGCGACGCGATCGTAGCGGACCGCCAGGTACCGCCGGAGGGCCTGCGACTCGAGCTCGGGGACGACGAGTTTGACGATAGCGCAGGAATCCAGATAGACCACCACACGCTCAGATTCGGTCGTCGCGGTCGGCGATCAACGCCTCGCTCACGGCGTTCGAAGCCTTGCCCGCAGGTGGTTCCAGATCCAGCAGGTCGCCCTTCGGCGCGGTCGCTCGTCCTTGCGCGATTAGCTTTTCAAGAGGAGACTCGTTGCCTGCGAGAGGCACGAGCAGGGCAACGGGCCGGCCGCGGTCGGTGACTTCGAACCGCTCGCCGCGGTGGATGCGTCGCAGATAGACGCTCAGGTTCTGTCGCAGTGCGCGAATGCCGACTCTGGACGTAGCCGCATTGGCTTCAGGCACAATGAAGCACATTGTAGCACATTGGGTGGCTGCTCGAAGGGGTCGGCGCACGGTTTTCCGGGGCGATCCTTCCGGTCACCGGCAGCCACAATCAACCCGGATCGATTCGGACATGACGCCGAACCGGGAGGTGAATCAGGACGGCGGGATCAGCGCGACGATCCGCACAGGCGCGCCGGTACCGCCCGCTATCTTCATCGGCAGCGCGGCGAGCAGGAATCCGGTTGGCGGCAAGCCGGACAGGTCTGCGACGTTCTCCAGGTTGGGCACGCCGGCCGCGGCGCCCATCTGGTGTGCAATGAAGTCCGTCGACTGGCCGTGGTCGATGCTGGCAGTGTCGATGCCGAGCAGCCCGGCGCGGCGCTCGGCGACGAGCAGGCGAGTCGCTTCCTCGCCGATCCCAGGGAAGTGCAGGTTATCGGTCTCGCCGGGCGTGTCGTCGCCGAGATAGGTGAGCGCGTAGAGCCGTAGTGGCGCCACGGAACGTGCGCCGCGGCCTTCCCAGTAGTCGACGGTCAGCAATCCGGGATGGAGGAACAGCGTGATGAGCGTCCGCCAGACGCGCGAGTCGAACGAGAAGAGGCCGTCGAGCGTCTCCCGGACGAACTCCGTGATGGGGGTGTGAAGGCTGCTGGCTCTCTGGCCGCATGACGGACAGGAGCTCTCGACTCCGTCGGAGCCGCAACTGGGACAAGCCACAATCTCCGTTGGCCCGCCCTCCAATGCCGACTCGACACTACGTACGACGGCATCCTCGCCGACCGTCTTCACGGCAGGCGACTATGGCATGGGAAGGGCCGCGATGCCCGCTCCGAGCGACACGACGCCGACGATCATCGCCAGCGTCATCCAGTGAGAGGCGCCCAGCCGTGCGGCGACCCAGGCGCCGACGAACGACTGACCCAGATGGGCCGCGAACACCAGAATCCAGGCGACCCCCGGCAGGTCCTGTATCGCATCCCGCATCTGCGCCGTATCGGTGAGGTCGACGCCGTCGGGAAGAGGAAAGAGGACGGTGTTGAGCTGGACGAGCGCGAGATTGACGATCATCCCGGCGACGAGTCCCGCGATCACGGCGCCGACGTTTCGGAGCACGGCGACCTCCCGGCAGTAGGGGTGAACGCGCAGGCGAGGGCAGAAGGCTATCGCCGTGATCAAGGCAACGCGAAGACGAAGATGTTGTTGCCGCTGCTCGGCCGCAACTCCGGGGTCATCGCGCTCCAGCGGGAAGCGTTGCCGCCGGTGCCGGTACCGGCCACCACGTATTGCCGGCCGTCGACCGCGTAGATCACGGGGAACCCGCTGACCGGCGAGCCGAGGTTTACCTCCCAGAGCACCTCGCCGGTCTCGTCGTCGAGGGCGCGGAAGCGGCCGTTGACATCGCCCACGAAGACGAGGCCCCCGGCCGTGGCAGCGAGCGACATCGTCGCGGCTCGCTGCTCCCAGGTCCAGGCGGTGACGCCGGTCTCGGCCGAGATGGCCCACACGGCGCCGAGCTGGTCGGTGCCGGGGGCGAGCTCGTTGCGCATGCTCAGGCTGTAGAGCGACCGGCCGCCGTCGTCGAGCGCCGCCATTCGCGCGCAGGCGTTGCGCAGCGGCATGTACATCATGTTGGTGCGCGGGCTGTAGGCCCCGGCCTCCCAATCCTTGCCGCCCATCGCGGTGGGGCAGGTGAGGACTTCCTGTCCGAAGCCGCCGAAGATGAGCTCCGGATTCTCGGAGACCGCGCCGGTCGCGCCGTCGATGCTGCTGATGACGTTCTGCGCCACGGTGGGCGTCGCCCACAGGAACTCGCCGGTGGCGCGGTCGAGGGTGTAGACCACGCCGGTCTTGCCGGGGATGCCCGTCATCACGCGGCGCTCCTCGCCCTGTTGCAGGCGAGGATTGATCCAGCTCACCGCGGCCGGATCCGGGCGAACCACCGTGTCGACGAGCAGCCGCTCGAACGGATGGTCGAGGTCCCAGTGGTCGTTGAGGTGCTGGTAGTACCAGACAATCTCACCGGTGTCGGCGTCGAGGGCGAGTGTCGAGTTGTGGTACAGGTGCCGGTTGTCGGCGCCCCCCACCATGAACTTCGGGGCTGGCGAGGTCACCGACGTGCCGATGAAGAGGAGGTTCAGCTCCGGGTCGTAGCTCGGGGCCATCCACGTGCCGACGTGGCGCCGCTCCGCGTCGGGCAGCCCGCCCCACGTCTCGTCGCCGGGCTCGCCGGGCCGCGGGATGGTGCGCCGGCGCCACAGCTCCTCGCCGGTGTGCGGGTCGTGCGCGGTGATAACGCAGGCGTCCGGTCCGGCCGCGGGCATGCAGCTCCGCCCGGAGATGACCTTCCCGTTGGCGATGATCGGTCCGGTGCTCTGGTTCGCCGGGTGCGTCCGGTAGTCGAGGACCGGCGTCTCCCACACGAGCTCGCCGGTCTTGGCGTCGAGGGCGAACACGAACTCGTCGACGCTGGTGTCGATGATCAGGTCGTCGTAGATGGCGAGGTTGCGGTTCGTCGTGCACACCCCGGGCATGATGCGCTCGCAGGCGTCGTCGGGCAGCGGACGCTGGTACTCCCAGATCAGATCCCCGGTCGCCGCGTCGATGGCCTGGATGACGTCGCTCGGATTCGGCATGTAGAGAATGCCGTCGTAGACCAGCGGCGTGCCCTGCTGCCGCCCGCCGGCGCGCAGGGCGCGGGACCAGACCAGGCGCAGGTCGCCGACGTTGTCCCGGTCCACCTGGTCGAGGGGGCTGTAGCCCCAGCCGTCCAGGGTGCGGCGCCACATCGGCCAGTCGCCGGGCGCCGGCGCCTGCAGCATCGCGTCGGTGACGGGGACGAACTCCGACTCGGCCGGGGACTGGGCGAGCAGTGCCGGTCGCGCAACCGCGCAGGCGGCGAGGATCATCGCCGCGGGCAGGAAGACGCGTCGTGGACGAGGCTGCGCAGGCATCAACGTTTCGCCCCGTGCTCGACGAGGAAGGCGGCCACTTCGTCGAACCCGTTGACCCGGGCGGCGCTGACCGCCGTCCGCCCGCGCGCGTTCGCCGCGTCGACGTCGACGCCCAGCGCGACCGCCACCCGGACGGCTTCCAGCGCGGCCGCCTCGGCCGCGGTGCGATCCGGTCCCCCGCCGAGCTCGGTCGCCTCCCCGACTCGCGCACGGTGTTCCACGGCCCAGAGCGGGTCGCGTCCGCCGAGTCCGACCGCCGCCATCAGGGCGGTCGTCTCGCCTTCCTCGACCCACATCCGGCCGGCGGCCGTGCCCCGGTCGCGGGTCCAGTACTGCGGGTCGTGCGTGGCGTGGGGATCGGCGCCGTGGCGGGCCAGCAGGCGCATGATCCCGGCCTCCCGGTGGCGCGCCGCCAGCCAGAGCGCCGGCGCCCCGACGTACCAGGGCGGGAAGAAGAAATCCGCGCTGTCACGGGTGTAGCGCGTCGAGGCCGACACCCGGGCATTCGGGTCCGCTCCGGCCGCGAGAAGCGCCTGGGCCAGGTCCGGATCGCGCTGCAGAATCGCCGCGTGCAGCGGCGCGTAGCCGCCGCCGGCCGCATTCGGATCCGCGCCGTGTTCGAGCAGCAACGCGCCGACGGCTCCGTTGCCGCTGAGCGCGGCCACCGCCAGGGCGCTGGCCCCGTCGGGCGTCGTCCCGTTCACGTCGGCGCCCGCCGCCGCGAGCAGCCGCGCCGAGGCGAGGTCGCCCACCCGGGCCGCGAACAGCAGCGGGGTGAAGCCGCCGCTCTGCACCTCGGTGATGTAGCACTCGTCCCGGGGCACGCACTGGAGGCCGTAGTTCGCGTACGTCGAGACGGTCTTGACGGTCTCGGTGAACGTGGTCGAGCGCGCGTGAACGTCGGCGCCATGGGCCAGGAGCACCTCGACGACCGCGGGATGCTTCTGCGCGACCGCCCACATCAGGGCCGTCTGCGCGCCGTACGCTCCCGGCTCGGTGGCGGCGTCGACCTCGGCGCCCGCGGCCAGCAGCCGGCCGACGACGTCCGCATTGCCCGCTCGGGCCGCCGTCATGAGCGGCGTCTCCCCGAAGGGCAGCGGCGTGTTCGGGTCGGCGCCGGCCTCGAGCAGGGCCTCGACCATGGCCGAGCTGCCGTTCTCGCAGGCGGTCCAGAGCGCCGTCACCCCGAGGTCGTTGGCGGCGTCCACATCCGCCCCCGCACGAATCAGCAGCGCCGCGATCTCCCGATTGTCCCGGTAGCTCGCCCAGTGCAGCGCGGTGGAGCCGTCGCCCTGGCGGGCGTCGACGTCGGCCCCCGCCTGAAGCAGCGTCCGGACCGCGGCCCAATCGGCGCGCTTCGCCGCGTCGGCGAGCACCGTCTCCGGCGGCGCCGCGGCCGCGACACCGACCCCGACCAGGGCCAGCAGCAACGCGGAACGACAGACGCGCGCCACAGGCCTCCTGACGGCGCTTCTCTTCACGCCCGGCATCTTCGGCATCCTCCTGACTTGACGTCCGGCGCGGTCTGCATCGCTTCTGCCGCGCAAGACTACCGGAACGGCGGCGTACCGCCACCCCGCCCCTTACAGCTCCGTCAGCGTGTCGATCCCGTCGATCGGCAAGGGCCCGGTGCTGCCGCCGACACGATCCAGGGGGACGTCGAACTTGTCGAGCAGCGTGAGCAGGAGATTGGCGTGCGTGGTCCCCGCGCCGTACTGGAGATGCCGGCCGCCCTTCAGCCGCCCCGCACCCCCGCCGAGCACCAGGATCGGGACGTTGTTGCCCGCGTGGCGCGTGCTGTTGGACATGCACGTGCCGTACATGATCGTCATGTTGTCGAGGAGCGACCCGTCCTGGTCCGGCGTCGCTCGGAGCCGTTCCAGGTACTTCGCCGTCAGCGCCGCGTGATGCGTGTTGACCTTGGACATCTTGGCGATCTGCGCCGGGTCGTTGCCGTGGTGCGACAGCGGATGGTGCGGTTCGTCTACGCCCACCTCGGGATAGGTCCGCGTGCTCTGCTCCCGGCCCAGCATGAACGTGGCCACGCGGGTGGTATCGCTCTGCAGCGCCAGGAACTGGAGGTCGAACATCAACTCGACGTGCTCCTCGAACGTGGAGGGCACGCCCCGCGGCTCGTCGGCGAAGACCGGATGCACGTCGCTGCGGGATTCCGCCACCTCGATCCGTCTCTCGACGTCGCGGATGGCGGCGGCGTACTCGTCGACCTTGCGTCGGTCGTCCGTCCCGACCCGCCGCTCGACGTCCGCCAGCTTGTCCATCACCGAGTCCAGGATGCTGCGCTTCTCCCGCATGCGGGCGAGCCGCACGGCGGGGTCGGTCGAGCCGCTGTCGCCGAACAGCCGTTCGAACACGGCCCGCGGGTTGTTCTCCATCGGCAGCGGCATGGTGGGCGTGCGCCACGAGATCGTCTGCGTGTACGCGCAGCTCAGGCCGGACGTGCACTGTCCCGCGTTGGCCTCCTTGTCTATGGACAGCTCGAGGGAGGCGAGCGGCGTCGACGGGCCGAACTCGCGCGCGAGAATCTGGTCGATCGACGTGTCCGCCACCACGTCCGTTTCGGACGTCCCCCCGCGGCTCGTGCCGGTCAGGAACGAACCGGAAGCGCCGGCATGGACGTAGGTCCATGACGAGTTGAGACCCGAGAAGACGAGCATCCGGTCCCGGAACGGCGCGAAGGGCTGGAGAATCGGGGTGAGCTCGAAGCCGCTTCCCGCCGTCGCCGGCGACCAGTACTCCATGGCCATCCCGTTCGGCACGAATATCGCCTGAAAGCGATGAATCCGCTTGGCCGCGGCACGCGTCGACGCGGACACGCCGGGCGCCATGGCATCCAGGAACGGCAACGCCACGGTTGCGCCCACGCCGCGCAGGACCGTCCGGCGGGACAAGGGCTTCGCGGTGAAGATGTTGATGCCTCTCATGTCGGTCCTCTCGTCGGCTCGTGCTCCAATCACGCGAGGTGAATCCGTTTCCCGTCACTCCGCCGCCCGCCGGGTCAGGAACGCCGGGCTCTCGACGATCCCGAGAATGATGGATGACCAGCGGTGCCCGTCCGCCGCCGCGTTGCGGACGATGCGGCGTACCGTCGGCTGGTCGTAGTACTGCGGCTCGCGCCCGAGGGCGTAGGCCAGCAGCCGCCTGGTGAGCGTGCCCGCGAACTGCTCCGGCGCTTCGAGGAGCAGGGCTCGCAGTCCGGCGAGGCCCTCCGCCGTCACCCCGTTCGGCAGGGTGCCGGCGGCGTCGACCGCGCGTCCGTCGTCGGTGACGGAGCGCCACCGCCCGATGGCGTCGTAGTGCTCGAGCATGAAGCCCGGCGGATCGATGGTCCGGTGGCAGCTCGCGCACGCGGGATTGCGCCGATGCATCTCCAGCCGCTCGCGCATCGACGCCGGCGCGTCGTTCGCCCCCCGCTCCGGCAACGCGGGCACGTCGGGCGGAGGACCCGGCGGGGGCGTCCCGAAGATCGCTTCCAGAAGCCACCGTCCCCGCAGGACGGGCGAGGTGCGGTGCGGGTAGGAGGTCAGCGACAGCAGCGAACCGTGGCCCAGCAATCCGCCCCGCTGCTCCAAGTCCGGAAGCGTCACGCGCCGGAAGCGGCTCCCGTAGACGCCGGGGATGCCGTAGTGCCGGGCCAGCCGCTCGTTCACGTAGGTGTAGTTGGCGCCGAGCAGGTCCAGGACGCTCCGGTCTTCCTCGATGGTGCTGCCGATGAACAACGCCGTCTCCTGCCGGAACGCCTCCACCAGATCCTGGTCGAACTCGGGATAGACGGCGGGATCGGCCTTCACGTCGTCGAGGTTCCGCAGGTGCAGCCACTGCACCGCGAAGTTGCTCACCAGCGCCTCGCTGCGCGGATCGGCCAGCATGCGCCGCACCTGCCGGCGCAGCACCGCGGGATCCGTCAGCTCGCCGCGCTCGGCGACGTCGAGCAGCTCGTCGTCGGGAATGCTGCTCCACATGAAGAACGACAGGCGCGACGCGAGTTCCAGGCCGCCCAGCGGGTACGCCTGTCCCGGCGCCGCGCCCGGCGGCTCCTCGTGCACGCGCAGCAGGAAGTCGGGATCGACGAGCAGCCGTTCGAGCGCGAGCTGGATACCGCTGTCGAAGCGGCCCCCCGCTTTCGCCCGCCCGTCCCGGAAGAACTCCAGCAGCGTATCGACGTCCGGGTCCGCCGGGGGCCTGCGATAGGCGCGGCGGGCCAGCCTGGACAGGATCCGTTCGGCGCAGGCCTCCTCCTCCGTCACGGCGGCGGGATCGCACACGAAGATTCGCCGCCGGCTCGGTGTGTCCTCGGGAACGGCGCCCTCGTAGGGGCCCTCGATGGTCAGGGCCTGGACCTCCGCGTTCCCGTGGTACTTCTCGTCGTTCGACAGGACCGCTCCCTTCATCACGGGCTGCAGCGGACCCTCGGGCTCCCAGCGGTTGCGGACGAAAGAGACCCCGACGACGTGCGGTCCCGCATCGACCGGGGCGCGGACTTCCAGGTGGGCGGCCGACTCGCGGACGTACCGCTCCCACTCGGGGTCGCCCGCTTCGGCCGGCGACCAGGTCGTCGGAGCCGGCGTGCCCGGCGCCTCGCCCCCCACCGTGAAGCGCCGGACGAGCCGGCCGTCGATGCGGAGGTCCAGCAGGTTCCTTCTGCCCATGCCGCGGACGTAGTCCTGCCAGTTGGTCGTCAGCGCGATGCGGAAGATGTAGTTGCCGTCGGCCGGGAAGTGGTGCGTGGCGGAGAGGCCGCCGCGGGATCCGAGCGGCAGATCCTCGTTCCGCCGGTCCGCCTGGGTCAGCAGCACGGAGTTCTCGAAGCGCGCGAAATCGGGCGCCGTCGTGACACCGGTGGCCAGTCGCGAGATCTTCCGTGCCGCGGAGAGATACCGCTCCAGTTGCGCGGTCGATATGGAGAGGACCTCCGCGTTGTTGTCGAACCCGGTATCCGAGGTCTCGTCGCCGGGCAGCAGCGCCGCCGCGTCGATCTCCAGGGCGAGGAGGTCGCGAATCGCGTTGCCGTACTCGGTGCGGTTCAGGCGGTGCATCGAAGCGGTCCTGCCCGGATTCGGGTTCGCCGCGGCCGCCTGGTCGATGCGCGTCACGAGCCAGCTCGCGACGGCGCGCATCTCCTCCGCGCCGGGACGCGGGCGTCCCGCCGGCGGCATCGAGCCCGCCTCGAGTCTCGCGATCACGCGCTCCCACAGCGCCGCGTCGGCGCCAGGCCGCTCCGTGTCGGCCACGTCCAGTGCGAGACCCGTTTCGCGGAGCTGCGAATCCAGCACGGACGCGACCCCGCCCGCCGCGGTGACGCGGCGCTCGTTGTGGCAGGCGACGCAGTATCGATCCAGGAGGCGGCGCACCGATTCGGCGGACGCCGGCGGAGGCTGTGCGGCCGAGGCGGCCAGAAGGCGATGCGAAGAGCCGGGGGGCCAACCGGCCGCCATGGCCGCGGCAAGCGCTGCTGCTGCGACCGCGATCGACACGGATCCGGGCCGCGGTATCTTCATCGTCGCCCTCGCAGGCTTCTATTCTACTGGGACTTCCGGCCGCGTTCGGCCAGCAGGATGTTGATCCTATCGCGATTCCCGTTCTCGAAACGCCACCCGGAACGCCACACGCACGTCGCGGGCGCCGGCTGGGTCAGCGGCGAGGCCGCCGCTGGAGAACCCCCTCTCTGAGCAGTCGCGTCACCAGGGTCAGCTTCCCCTCGGCGTCCAGGCAGTCGGGCAGGTCCTCGACGGCGAACTCGTCGGCCGTCGTCGCGAACTGCAGCGCCGGCCACGCGCCCGCCGGAAGCCTGAGCTCGCGGCCGCAGTACCGGAGGAGGCACGTCTCCCCCTCCTGCACGGCTTCGGTCAGCAGTCCGACGCGGCGTCCCACCCGCGAGCCGGGCGCCAGCGGGTCCCCGCACAGCCGCTGGCCGAGCAGGTCGGTGAACAGCGGTACGTCGGTGGCCAGGACCTCGTCCGTGAAGCGGCGCCATACGACCTCCGGGTCGAACCGCGACTGCACGAGCGCCAGCTTCTCGCCGAACAGACGTTCCCGCTCCGCGGCGGGGAATCCCTCACGAGCGAAGTCGCGAGGGAGGTTCCGGCGCAGCGATTCCTCCCCGAGCGCCGCCGCGGTGACGCTCTCGACGAGGAACTCGGTCCATGTGAACGCGGTAAGCCCGAGCGTGACGTGGAGCGACGTCCGATCCGTCGACCGGGCCGAGTGCATCAGGCCGCGCGGCAAGTAGACGGCGCTGCCCGGGCGGAGCTCGAACTCGTCGCTGACGTCGCCGGGAGACGTGCCGGGTTCGAAGCGCTGGCCCTTGAGCGGCAAGCGTACCTTCGTGTCGTAGATCGACCAGCGCTTCGTGCCGCTGATCTGCAGTACGAAGACGTCGTGGGTGTCCCAGTGCGGAGCGAATCCCTGCGCGTCGGGCGGCGTGAGATACACGTTGGTCTGGACCCGCGACGAGAAGTGCCGCCCGAGCGCGACGCACAGCCGCGCCAGCGCCGGCACACGCGTATGGAGCTGGTTGAAGACGATGGTCGCGCCGTCGTCGAAGTGCCTCGCGACCTCCAGCGGCTGAACCCGGCCGGCGTCGTTCGCGTACTCGCGCGAAGCGACGTTGCCGTCGCCCCGGACCAGCTTGATGTCGCGGTGACCGGCGGCATGGGTGCCCAGCACGATGTCGAGGTCGGTTACCGAGAGCAGCTCGGCGTAGTACGCGGGCGCCTGACGCTGGACGTGAAGGAGCCGTTGCTCGTAGTAGTCGCGTTCGAACTCCGCGGTCGGCAGCGGATCGATGAGCCAGGCGTACCAGTCGCGGTCGACCGCCGGTCCCGGTTTGGAGTGGTCCGTCGTCATGTGATTGCTCCGGCGAATGCGACCGCTGGTGCTTCGCTCTCGCGCGCTGGTTCCGGGGGGTCGCGTTGCAGATTGACAACCAGGGTGCGTGCCACTAGGCTACTGAGACTCGTTATCATTATCTTAGCCTCAGGAGAGGATCATGAGCAGTCTGGACAACCCGAAGCCCGCCGACAATCGCCCGGGATCCCCGACGCCGCTGACGGACGATGACATCACCACCGTCGCTGTCGATCGCCGCTCGTTCTTCTCGCGCGCGGTCGCGGCCGGCTCGATCGTGGCGGCTGCCGCGTTGAGCGCGGCCTGCCCGGGCGGAACCGACTCGGACGGGGGTGGCGACGCCGACGCGCAGGCCACCGACTCGGATCAGGCCACCGATTCGGATCAGGCCGCCGATTCCGATCAGGCCGCCGATTCCGATCAGGCCACCGATTCCGACGGCTCGCAGCAGTAGAGAGCGCCCTCGACGCCGTACGGGGCCGCGCCCCAGGACCGGCCGGACATGTCCCTGCGCAGGGCGATATTCTGGGTGCATCTGGCGGTGGGCGTCGCCGCCTCCGTCGTGATCCTCATGCTGGCGGTGACCGGCGTGATCCTCACCTACGAGGCGCAGCTCGACCGGTGGGCGCTGCGCGGGTATCGCGCCGATCCCCCAAGTCCCGACGTCGCGCCGCTCGGGGTCGACGAGTTGATCGCGCGCGTCGTCACCCGCGAGCAGCCCGCCGGTCTCGTCGCGTCCGTGGCCCTGCAACGGGATCCCCGCGAGCCGGCGGTCGTCGAGCTCGACGACGGGACCACCTTGCATGTCGACCGCTTCGAGGGCGAGTCGCTGGGCGACGGCGACACGCGAACGCGACGCTTTCTCCGGAGCGTCCTGTACTGGCACCGGTGGTTCGCCCTGGAGGGGGAGCAGCGGATTGTCGGTCGGACCATCGTGGCGACCGTCAACGTCGGGTTCCTGTTTCTGCTCGTCAGCGGGATCTACCTCTGGTGGCCGTCGGCCGCAAGTCGGGCGGCCTGGAGGAACGCACTGTGGTTTCGCGGCGGCCTCGGCGGGCGCGCGCGCGATTTCAACTGGCACAACGTGATCGGTTTCTGGTCGGCCGTGCCGCTCGCCGTCATCGTCTTCAGCGGCGCCACGATCTCGTATCAATGGGCCGCCGACGTCGTCCACCGGCTCGCGGGCGACACGCCGCCGTTTCAGGCGTCGCCGCGACCGTGGGAGTCGGCCGCGCAGGACGACCCGCCCGTTGCTCCGGACCAGGCGCCCCCGCTGCTCGCGCTGCAGGCGCTGGCCGCGAAGGCCGGCGCCGAGACGCCCGACTGGCGAACGCTCACGATCGACCTTCCCGCCTCGGTTCACGACCCGGTCGTGGTCGCCGTCGACCGCGGGACGGGCCGCCAGCCGTCGAAGAGCGAGGACCTTCTGTTCGACCGGGCAACCGGCGAGCTGGTCGCACGGGCCGGCTATCCGACCTTCAGCCGCGGCTTCAAGATCCGCCGCTGGTTGCGGTTCGCGCACACCGGCGAGGTGTACGGCGTGATCGGGCAGTCGATCGCCGGCATCACATCCCTGGGCGTCGCCGTGATGGTATGGACCGGCCTCGCGATGAGCTGGCGCCGTTTCTTCGGCTCCCCGGGCCGGACGTAAACGCCGATGCGCGCGGCGCGGGCGCCCGGACGAGCCCGCGAGCCTCAGCGCCAGTGATTCGGAACGCCCTCGCCGTCTGTCCAGAGCATCCCTTCGGCCCGCGCCAGCAGCTCGCGCAGGCCGGTGCGGCGGAGCGCGGACACCGCGACGCCGCCGTGCCGGCGCGCCGTCGCGTCGCCCTCGCCGTCCGCCATTCTGTCGATCTGGTTGAAGACCAGGAGCTCCGGCGCCTCGATGCCGATGTCGTGCAGCACGCGTCGGACGGCCTCGATGCGGCGCTCGCAGTCGGGCGTCGCGGCGTCGACCACGTGGAGGAGCAGCGACGCGTCGGCAAGCTCCTCGAGGGTGGCGCGAAAGGCGGTGACGAGGTCCGCGGGCAGGTCGCGGATGAACCCCACGGTGTCGGTGACGATGACCTCGCGCTCGCGCGGGAACCGCAGGCGCCGCGAGGTGGGGTCGAGGGTCGCGAACATCTGGTCGGCGACGTGCACCTCGGTGCGCGTCAGCGCGCGCAGCAGCGTACTCTTGCCCGCGTTCGTATAGCCGACGATGGACAGCACCGGCACCGCCCGGCGCCCCCGTCGCTGCCGCCGGTTCTCGCGTTGCGCGGCCAGTTTCTTCAACTCGCGTTCGAGCCGCGTGACCCGATCCCGGGTGCGCCGGCGGTCGACCTCGAGCTGCGTCTCGCCCGGTCCCCGTCCGCCGATGCCGCCGGCGAGCCGCGACAGCGAGACCTCGGCGCGCTGCGCGAGCCGCGGCAGCAGGTACTTGAGCTGCGCCAGCTCCACCTGCAGCTTGCCGTCGCGCGTGGTCGCGTGCTGCGCGAAGATGTCGAGGATGAGCTGCGTGCGGTCTATCACCCGCAGCTCCATGCGCTCGCCCAGGTTGCGCGCCTGCGTCGCCGTCAGATCCTGGTCGACGATTACCAGGTCGATGTCGTTCTGGAAGGCGCGGATGACCAGCTCCTCCAGCTTGCCGGAGCCGAGCACGGTCTTGGGGTCGACCCGGCGTCGGTTCTGCGTCACGACGTCGACGATGTCGACTCCCGCCGAGTGGGCCAGCTCGCGCAGCTCGGCGATGTGGACCTCGAGATCCCGCGCGCTGCGGCCGGCGGTCACGGAGACCAGGACCGCGTGCTCGCGGTCGCCGATGCGCTGCGTGTCGGTGCGGCGCGCGAGCACCGCCTCGCGCTCGCGGATCCAGTCCTGAAAGTCGAAGGCGATCCGCGCCGGGGGCTGCGGGTCGAGGCATTCGATGCCGGCGTCGCGGTCGTCGGGGGTACGGTCGCCGGCGGGCGCGAGCGCCGCGATATGGGCAAGCGCGGGCAGGCCGTCGTCGTCCATGCCCACCGTGACCATCGCGTCGAGGCGCAGCAGCAGGAGGTCCGTCCGGTCGTCGCGCGTGAGCCCCTCGTTCCCCAGATGGGTGTGGAGGCAGCGCAGGCCGCGCAGACGCCCGCGGCCGGCCCGCAGGCGGCCCCAGTCGGGCAGGGCGATCGAGTGGGCGTCGCCCACCATCACGTGCTGCACGAGCCCGCGGCGATCGAGCAGCACGCCGACCTGGCGGCGAATCTCGTGGCTGATTGCGGTCAGGTGCCGGGCGAGCTCCTGGGTTATCAGCCGATCGGACGGGACCCGGCGCCGAAAGAGGCGCTCGAGCTGGCGCGTCTGACCGGCCTTGAGGCCGTGCGTGTCACCGAAGACCTCTATGGGAGCTGCCTCCAGTCGCGGGTGTCGGGCGGTCGTTCGCGCGTGTGGTTCGATCCCGGCTGGGCTCGCGGCGCCATGCCGACACCCAGGCGGCGCCCAGCCGTGCCCAGGCGCTGGTGGCCTGTGCCGCCCACAGGGTCGGCTGCAGGGCCCAGTGGACGACCTGGGCCGAGCCTGTCTCCCGCCGGTTGTACACGACCGGCTTCTTCGAGGGCGACAGTACGGTTTCGCCGATCAGGACCTGCTGCCGATCCTGGTTGGCGCACACGGCCTTCAGCCGCACGCGGTTCCGATCCGGCAGCCGCTCGACCACCTCCACCCGCGCGGTGATGCGGTCGCCGAAGTAGACCGGCCGGGTGAATGCGATCTGCAGGCTGACGTAGACGCAGCCGGGACCCGGAAGCTGCGTGCCGAGCACGGTGGAGAGCAGGCTGGCCGTCCACATGCCGGGTACGATGGGTTTCTCGAACCGGGTCGAAGCGGCGTAGGCGTGGTCGTGGTGGATGGGGTTGTGGTCGCCGACGGAGTCGATGAACTGGGCCACGTCCCCGGGAGTGGCGACCCGCGTCAGCTCCGCGGCATCGCCGACGGCTATTTCCTGTATCGGGCGTCCTCGCATCCGCGCCTCCGTTCGTCGCCGGCCGCCGACGCGGAGCCAGGACGCGGCGCGCATTATACATGCAGGGCGAGCGCGATCCTGCGGTCGCGTTGGCGTTCGCCGGCGCGAAGCTCCCGCGGCGGCAATTTCCTAGTTCGGGTCCTTCGGCGTCTTGGCGCCCGCCGCGGACTTCCGGCGGGTCTGCCGGCGTGGCCGGGGCGGCTCGGTCGCCGTCGCCGCCGCCGGGCGGGTTCCGAGGGCCTCGAGCTGGTCCGCCAGCGACTCGATGCGGTCTTCCAGATCCATCATCTGCCGCGAGAGGCCGACCACCTGCTCGCGGGTCGGTAGTCCGAGCGACTCGATCCCGGCCTTGGCGGCGTGCTCGGTCGCCTGCCGGGCCTTGGCCTGGACGCTCAGGAACTGGTCGAGGGTCTTGCCGAGGGCTTCCGCGAACGCCTCGGTGCCCATCACCTGCTCGAGGGCCCGGCTCCACGCCGCGAGCCAGTCGTCCAGGAACCGCTTCCACTGGGCGAGCACCTCGGGATCGATCGGCCCGGTCCCGGGGAACGGGGACGCGCCCGGCGGGCCGAAGTTGGAGAACTGACGCCAGAACTGCGTCGGATCCGGCGGGTTGGGAACGTGGCCCTGGCTCGCCATCTGCTGGGCCGCCGTGATCCATGCCTCGGTGCCGGCCTCCACCTGCTTCCGCCACATCGCGAACAGATCGTCGGGCGCCGAAGTGGGGTCTGCCATCTGTATCGATCCTCCAGGAGTCCCGCGCCTTCGTGCGACGCGGACTAGTGCGATCGCGCCGCGAGCCAGCTCGCCACGTGCGGCCAGCAGTCGCGGGACGCGCTCCGCCCGGCGATGAGGGAGATGTGGCCGCCGGGAAGCTCCCTGTACTCCTTGTCCCGGCTTCCGACCAGATCGACGAGCGCCTGCACCGCCGCCGGCGGGGCGATGTTGTCCTCGCGGGCTCCGACGACCAGCAGGGGACAGGTGATGCCGTTGAGGTCGACGGGCCGTCCGTTGAGGCGCAGCGTGCCCCGCGCCAGACGATTCTCCTGGTAGAAGTCCCTGACCCATTGGCGGAAGAACTCGCCGGGAAACGGCACGTACTCGGAGCTCCACTTCCGGAGCGCCTTGTAGCTCTCCAGATAGCGGTCGTTCCAGGCATTCCACCAGAGGTTCAGGCCGGTGCTCACGTCCATGGTGGGGCGGAGCAGCTTGAAGCCGAGCTGCACCATCTCGGCCGGCATCTGTCCGAGGGTGTCGACCAGCTTGTCGACGTCGAAGTAGCGGGCGTCGAGCCAGCGGCCGAACAGGCCGGCGTTCGCGAAATCGATGGGGCCGGCCAGGTTGACGAGGTTTCTGACCGGGAAGTCCGGATGGGTGCCGAGAAAGCTGACCGCGAGGGGTGCGCCCATGCAATAGCCGACGACCGAGCACGAGTCGGCCTCCGCGTGGGCCAGCAGCTTCCGCCCCATGCGCGGCAGGATGCGCGTGGCGCAGTCGGCGAACGTCAGATGGTCGTCCTCGGGACCGAAGACGCCCCAGTCGAGCAGATAGAAGGGGAACCCCTGCTCCACCATGTACTCGATGAAGCTGGCCCGGGGCAGCAGGTCGAAGACGGTGGGACGGCTGATGCCCAGATTGGGCACGAACAGAACCGGGGTGCCGTACCGGACGGGGCCGTCGTAGCGGTACAGGCGCGCCTTGTGCTTGCGGTAGACCTCCTGGCGGGGGCTCTGCGCGACGACCGGCTCGTTGGACTCGGCGACCAGCTCGCCGATGTTGCGCACGCGTCGGATGGTGCGCTCGATCTCGGTCTCCCAGCCCGACCGGGCGGTTCGGTCGCCGGGCGTGGACTGCTCCGCCATGACGGTCTAGGCGGCGGCCTTGGCGGCCGGCTTCGCCTTCGCGGTGGTTCCGGCGCCCTTCGCCGCCGCACCGGCCCGCTCGGTCCACTTTTGCGCCCACGCCAACTGGGCGGCGCCGATCTTCTCCACCGATTCCTGCCATACGGCGAACAGCTTCTGGTTCTCGTCGTCGATCGTGCCCAGCATCTTCACCGGCACCGCCTTGCGAACCATGCCGAACCAGCTTTCCCACAGCGCGCTCTGGGCCTCGGTCCAGCGGCTGCTCAGGGCCTGGGTCTGCGCGGCCCAGTCCAGCAAGTCCTGGGGCATGGCGGGGACGGCCGATGCGCTGTCGCCGACGCTTCGGGCCACCGCCTTCTGCGTCTCGAGGCTGTTGTTGACGGCGGCCTCCCAGGCGTCCACGGCCTTCCGCCAGGTTTCGGCCAACTGCGCCTGGCCCGCCTGTTGCTCCGCGGCCTCGGTCCAGATGCTCCAGAATCTCTTCTGCGTGTCCGTCAGCGCCTGCACCATGTCGTCGGTCTGCCTGGTCCAGTTGATCATCGAGTCTCCTTCCATCGAACGAGACGGATGGTAACAAAGAGTGCTTACTTTTGCAAGCATCCGCGCGCGCGATGGAATCAGTGGGAATCGTTCACCTTGCGGAACGACTCGTACATCTCGACGAGCATCTCGCGCTGGCGGGCCGACAGGTAGGGATCGCGGCGCACCGCCTCGACGACGTCGTTCGCCTCGCCCTGCGCCGGATCGAGGATGCCGGCCTGGGCGTACAGCGTCTCGGCGGACAGCTCGAGACCGTCGGCGAGCGCCTTGAGGACGAAGCTGCTGGGGTTCCGGAAGCCGCGCTCGATCTGGCTGAGATAGGCGTTGGAGATGCCGCATGCGTCGGCGAGCTGGCGGACCGACAGGTGTCCCAGCTCGCGCTGGCGCCGGATGAACTCCCCGAGACCGGCGTCGGGACCGGTCCGCTTGACAGCCATTCCGTTCTCGCCCGTCACATTTCCAGGCCGCCGTTGACGGCCAGGACGGCGCCGGTGATGTACCCCGCCTCGTCTTCGAGCAGGAACCGCACGCAGCGGGCCACCTCCGAAGCCTGTCCCAGGCGGCCCACCGGGATGCGGCCGATCACCGTCTCGAGGACCGGCTTGGGAACCGAGGCGACCATCTCGGTCTCGATGAATCCGGGGGCGACGCAGTTGACGGTGATCCCCTTGCGGGCCACCTCGAGTGCGAGGCTCTTCGTGAAGCCGAACTGACCGGACTTCGAAGCGGCGTAGTTCGCCTGTCCGATGTTGCCGCTCTGGCCGATGACCGAGCTGATGTTGACGATGCGGCCGCTCTGGCGCTCGATCATGTGGTCGAGGACCGCCTTGATCATGTAGAACGCGCCGGAGAGGTTCACCCGGAGCACGGCGTGCCAGTCGTCGACGGACATCTTGCGCACCGTCTTGTCGACGTTGATGCCTGCGTTGTTGACCAGGAAGTCGATGCGCCCGTGGGTGTCGAGCACCTCCCGGACCACCCGCCTGCAGGCCTCGGGCTCGGCGACGTTGCCCTGGTGCAGCGAGATGGAGCGGCCCTCGGCCCGCAGGCCGGCCGCGAGCGCTTCGGCCGCCTCCGACCCCCGGTTGTAGCCGGCCGCGACGTGAGCCCCGGCCTCGGCCAGCGATTTCGTGATGGCTGCGCCGATGCCCCGGCACCCGCCGGTGACGACGGCGACCCTTCCTGTGAACATGCTGATTCCTCTACGCCGCTTTTGCTACACCCGCTGCTGTGCCACCGGTTCCCCGCGAACCGAGCAAAGCGTAACACGGTCGCCGCGGGCCTCCGGCAGCCCGCACATGGACTCCCGGGACGTCGATACGACCGGCATGCGACGCCGGCCGGCGACCGGTCAGCCCGCCAGGGCCGCCTCTGCGTCGGTCGCGGCGGCCACGTGGGGAAATGCCGGCGACAGCCCGTCGTCCGTGGCGAGCGGCGTGGCCCGCTCCTGGGCGACGACCGCCGGATCGATACGCAGCACTGCATAGCCGGCGACCGCCCCGGCACCGAAACCGGGCGTGAACACGCGGGTCGGGGTCGAGATCACGCCGTCGCGCACGGCATCGTGGATCGCCAGCGGTATGCTCGCGGCCGACGTGTTGCCGACCCGGGCGATGTTGAAGTACATCCGGTCGCGGCCGATGCCCGCCTGCTCGGCGAGGTCGATCACCATCCGCTTGTTCGCCTGGTGCGGGACGATCAGGTCGATGGCGTCGATGAGGGTTCCCGGGCCGCCGTCGGGATGGGGCAGGGTCTGCAGCTCTCCGATCATCTGCTCCAGGTAGCGCTTCACGAGCGCCTTGACCTCAGGGCCGTAGACGGTGATGTCGCAGCCGAACTCCACGTTGGGCCAGATGATCGAGTTCACCTGGCTCGCGGGGCCGCTCGCGTAGGTCTGCAGCACGTCCACGTCGCCGGGCGCGCCGGCGGCGACCGGGGCGACGACCAGGGCGGCGGCGCCGTCGCCGAAGATCATGCGCGAGGTTCGCACGCTGCCCACCTTGTCGGAGAACTTCTCGGCGCAGACGAGCAGGATCGGACGCCGGACCTCCTGCAGGATGCGAACCGCGTCCGCCAGACCGTAGGGGAAGCCGGCGCAGGCCGCGACGAGGTCGACCGACGTGTGGGTCTGGAACATGCCGAGTTGTCCGGAGAGCCACGTGGCCGCCGAGGGCAGGAGCCGGCTGTTGGTGCAGGTGCAGAAGAGGACCGCCCCCATCTCCTCCGGCGTCCGTCCGGCCCGCTCCAGCGCGCTCGCCGCCGCGTCGAGGGCGAGGTTCTCGAGGCCGCCCGCGGTATAGCAGCGGCTCTCGATACCGGTCCTGGCGGCGATCTGCGCGGCGCTCATCGGCGACCAACTGGAGGCCGAGTTGCGGATGATGTCGTCGTTCGTGCACGGAATCTCGCCGCGGCGCACCGCGAGGGCCTCGATGTGCGGCTGCACGCGGAACTGGGACCGTACCCGTACCGGCGCCAACGGTGCGGTCGGCTGCCGCGGCGGCCGGGCCGGGGGGATGCAGGGACGGCGCGGCGCGCCGTTCTTCACGCGTCGGATGAAGTCCATCACGTCCGGGGTGCGGGGGTGGTAGACGACCACGACGTCATCGTCCTGCAGGGCGCCGATCGGGACCAGTCCGGTGTCCGAGCGGTCCCACGGATACTGGTTGTGCAGCGTCATCGCCCAGCGGCGGAGGGCCTCGAGCTCGGGCACGCTCTCGTGGCAGTCGAGGATGTCCTCCAGGCTGAAGCGGGGATGGTCCGGCTCGTACGATCCGACACGGTACACGAGCTGCGAGCCGGTGGCGCCCGCCTCGGCGACCGTCGGCTTGATCGCCGGCAGATCGGTCGCATGGTGCCGCTTGTGGCGAAAGACGTCGAAGAGCATGCGGTACAGGTCGTCCTCGACCTCGGCCGACCACGCCGCGGGAAGTTGCCGGTAGCACGACTCGACGGCCGCCACCTTGCGTTCGCCGTCCTCCCACGGGGTCAGCGCCGGAATGAAGATGTCGTCGCGCCGCCGGGGCACGTCCCGCCAGCGGGTCGGCCGCTTCTCGTACATCGTGATCACGTACCGGTTCATCCAGAACAGATGCAGTCCCAGGTCGCGCAGCAGCTCGTAGCGATTGGCGTAGCCGCCCGATTCCGCCCGCGCGGCGATCTCCGAACCGGTCGGCGCCTTGGCCTCGAAGTCGCGCCGCACGATGGCGGCGAGGTCATCGACGGTGTCGATGGACGAGAAGTCCGGCTCGGGAAAGAAGTTGGATGGGAAGACGAGGCGGTGGTGCGAGTTCACGACGAATGGCTTCATCTGGTTCCATCTCCGGCCCCCGCGCCCGGTTTCCGCAGCGACGCCGCGGCTCCACGGGGCGGGTTCAGGCAGGCCCGACGCCAGCGTCGTCGGGCGGGTGATAGCGAGCCGCCAGGGTGGCGGCTGCCGGCATGGGAGCCGGCATTCCTGTCGCATCAAATATAGGCTCGCTTCGGTTTCGCTGGTGTACGGGCGGCGTTAAATCTCCGTAACACGGCGAAGGGGGCGGCGTCTCGGCGCGCTTCGCTCCGCGGGTCGGCTCGTCCCGTCCGGCGGATACCCCTACTACAATGCGCCGATGCCCGAGATGCCCCGTTTGCCCGTGCTCCGGCTCGGTTCCCTGGCGTTGATCTGCGCCTGGCATTGCGTCGTCGAGCCGGCTCCGGGCCTCGCCGCTTCCCGACAGGCAGGCTTGACGAACGCGGTCAGATCGGCCGTCGTGACGCGCGTCACCTCGGAGATCGTCATCGACGGGTCGCTCGACGAGGCGCCGTGGCGGCAGGCGCCGAAGATCGGCGATCTGGTCCAGAGAATCCCGGTGGCGGGCGCGGCGCCCACGGAGCGGACCGAGGTCACGCTGCTCTACGACGAGGACAACCTCTACATCGGCGTCATGTGCCACGACTCGGAGCCCGGCCAGGTGCTCGCGTCGCAGATGGCGCGGGACGCGCGCCTGAATGCCGACGACCGGCTGGGCATCGTCCTCGACACGTTCCGCGATCAGAGCAACGCCTTCCACTTCGAGACCAATCCGGCCGGCGCCATGGTCGACGGCCTGGTGTTTGCGAACGGTGAGACCAACAACGACTGGAACGGCATCTGGATCGTCCGCACCGCGCGCACGGACGCAGGGTGGAGCGCGGAATTCGCCATCCCGTTCAAGACGCTGAGCTTCCCGTCGGGCGAGACGGTCTGGGGCTTCAACATCAGCCGCACCATTCAACGCAAGCTCGAGGAAAACCGCTGGACGGGGGCGCGCTTTCAGACGGAGTTCTTCCAGATCTCCGAAGCGGGCGAGATCACGAATCTCGAAGGCCTGGCCCAGGGTGTCGGCCTCGACGTCCGTCCCTTCATCGCGCGGCTCTGGCCGCGTCCGGGCACCGGCGGCGACACGGTCGCCGGCAAGCCGGGGCTGGACGTTTTCTACAACATCACGCCGAGTCTCAAGCTGTCCGTCACCGCGAACACCGACTTCGGTGAGACGGAAGTGGATGCGCGGCAGATCAATCTCACGCGTTTCTCCATCTTTTTTCCCGAGAAACGGACGTTCTTCCTCCAGGACGCCGGCGTCTTCAACTTCGCCACGACCGGCATCGATCCGCCGGGCGGCATTCCCGGCACCGGGGCCGAGGTGTTCCCGTTCTTCAGCCGCAAGATCGGCCTGCTCGGCGGCCGGGAGGTGCCGATCGACTACGGCGCCAAGTTGACCGGCAGAGTCGGCCGCACCGAGATCGGCATGCTCGACGTGCGCACCCGCGGCGTGCCAAACGTGAACGCCAACAACTTGTCGGTCGGGCGCGTCAAGCAGAACTTCTTGGAGCAGTCGTACGTGGGCGCCATTCTCACGAGCGGCAATCCCGCCTCCGCGCTCTCGAGCAGCACCGTGGGAGTGGACATGCGCCTGGCCACTTCCGATTTCCTGGGCAGAAGCCAGAACATGCTGTTCAACGCCTACGGCCTCGCGAGCAACAACGAGGGCGTCACCGACGACAACGCGTCCTACGGCTTCGGGGCGCACTATCCCAACGACCGATTCGAGGCCCAGATTCTCTGGCGGGAGATCCAGGAGAACTTCGATCCGGCGATCGGCTTCGTGCAGCGCAGCAACGTGCGGATGCTGCGGGCCGCCGGCAGCTTCAACCCGCGCCCGAGCCCGGCGACCGGCATCCAGCAGATGTTCCACGACGTCTTCTACACGCGCTTCACCCGGCTCGACACCGGACTGGTCGAGAGCTGGGACATCTACGCCACCCTGGTCGACTGGCATTTCAACTCGGGCGACTCCCTGCACAGCCTGTTCGACCTGAATCCGACCTACGAGCGCCTGTTCGAGCCGTTCGAGATTTCCCCGGGCGTCGTGCTTCCGGTGGGCGAGTACCGCTTCATGCCCATGCGGATCTTCTTCACCTCGGCGCAGAAGCGGCGGGTGCAGGGCAGCATCGGCCTGCGGTTCGGCAGCTACTGGTCGGGTAGCGCGCAGGAGGTTCAGACGGGCCTCAGCTACAAGCTTCCTCCCAACTTCCTGATCAGCTTCAATACCAACCAGACGTTCGCCAGCCTGCCGGAAGGCGACTTCGTCGCCCGCATCTACAGCTCGCAGGTGAACTACGCGGTCTCGCCCTTTCTCTCGTTCTCCAACCTGATCCAGTTCGACAACCGATCCGGGAATCTCGGCCTTCAGAGCCGCGTGCACTGGACCATAGAGCCGGGCAACGAAGTCTTCTTCGTATTCGGTCAGGGCTGGGTGCAGGACCTCGAGCGAGGCTACGACTTCAGGAGACGGTTCAGGAGACAGGACTCGCGGCTGGCCACGAAGCTCCAGTACACGTTCCGCTTCTGAGCTCAATAGCGGACGATTCCGGACCAGAACATCGACTCGCCCCGCGTGTCGACCGGCAGGATGGACCGGAACGCCAGCCGGCCGTCGGCGTCGATGTCGTACAGCGTCAGCATGGCCGGCACGGTCTCCAGGCGTCCCTCGGCGCGGACCTGTCCCGGCTCCGGGCTCGCGGCGACCATCGACCGGCCGTCCGGCTGAAACGCCATCGTCCTGACGGCGATGCTGTGCGTGTCGATGGTCTGCACCAGGGCGGGCTCGCCGGTATCGGCATCGACATCGAACACCGAAATCGTGTTCTCCGTGCCGTTCGCCACCACCTCGCCCCGGAAGGTCTCCGTTCCGCGGCCCCGGTTCGCCACGTACAGCGTGCGGCCGTTGGTCGGATGCATGCGGATGGACGACGTGGTCTGCCCGCCGCGGTACGCCTCCGGCGCGGCCAGCGTCGTGCTGACGAACAGGGGCTCGTCCGACAGCGTGTCGTCCGCGCGGATGGCGTAGGTGTGCAGCAGGTTCTGGGTCTCCAGATCGACGTATACCCAGCGGCCCGACGGATGGAAGTCGGCGTGCCGCGCGCGGTACGCCAGTCCGCCGTTGGGCGCCACCGTCTGCTTGTTCGTCAACTGGCCCTTGTCGAAGCCGTACAGGAAGAGGCCGCCCGGATCCTCGGTGTGGATGCCGGGCTCTGGTTCGTTGCCGCGCACCGGCAGCAGGACCGCGCGGTTCGAGGGCATGACGTACACGGCGTGCGCGTAGAAGCCCGCGTCCAGGCTCGCCTGCTGCTCGACCATGTCGCCGATCGACCCGTCGGCGTTCAGCCGGTGCACCGAAAGGGAGCTCGGGAAGCTGTATGCCGACAGCACGTACTCGCCGCGCTGGTCGACGGTGATGAAGATGGGCCGGTGCGGCAGTTCCACGGACCCGCCGAACGGTTGGAGATCGCCCGACGAATCCACCCGGAAGGCATTCAGGTAGTGATGCCGCACCCGGGCGGTCGACGTGCGCTGGTCGCTGCTGGCGATGTAGAAATATCGGCCCGACGGATGCTGCCACCCCTCCTGCACCTGCGCGGGAAGGACCAGCGGGCGCGGATCCCGGACCAGGGAATCGCCGTCGCGGCGAATCCGGTAGAGCCGGGCGCCCAGGCTGGCGTAGACGGCCCCGCGCGGTTGCGACTGCGCGGCGGCCGTGCCGAGCGGGCCCGCGACGACCCACCCGGCCGTCCCCGCCAGCAGCGTGTTGAATCGACGGCGACCTAGCATGTGGGCATCTCCCGCGCCTCCCCGGGAGGTGCCCTCCCCGCGAGGCGCCTCCCGTGAGGATACGCCAGTGAAATGGAAGCCCGTGGCAAGAACCCCGCTGCATTCGAGCGGCGTTCGCCACGGGCTCCTGGCCTCAGTCGCGCGCCGGCGGGAGCGCGAACACGTAGAGCGCGCTGCCGGCCCGCCGGAAGCGGTCGGGCGCATCCGGCTCCGTATCGCCGGTGACCTGCACGCTCCCCGCGCGCTGGCTGCCGATGATGGCGACGTACTGCCGGCCGTCCGGCCCGAGGTAGGTGATCGGCGAGTTCCGGAAGCCGGTGCCGGTCTGGAACGACCAGACGATGTCGCCGGACCGGGCATCGATCGCGCGCACCACGCCTTCGTTCGGGCCGCCCTGGAAGAGCAGGTCCCCGCCGGTGGCCATGACCGGCGCGTTGTTGGCGGTCGTGAACTGGATCCGCCAGACGGTTTCGCCCGCCACCGGATCGTTGGCCTGCAGCTCGTTGACGACCTCCGCATTGGGCGGGTCCGGGGCGCGGCCGCCGCGTTCACGGAGCGTGTAGTCGTTCCCGGGCACGTACTCGCCTTCGACCATCCTCAGTTGATCGCAGGAGTTCGAGGTCGGGGTGTACACGAGTCCGGTGCGCGGGGAGTACGCGTCGTTCTGCCAGTTCCGGGCGGCGATGCCGGGACACCAGCCGATGGCGACGTTCTCGGCGTCCGGCACGTACCGCTGTCGATCATCGAGGTCGGTGAACATCATCTTCGTCATGTCGTAGCGCGGGCGGCCGGTCTCCATGTTGATGCCGTCGAAGATGTCGTTGTAGACGAACATCCAGGGCTCGAGCAGCATCTGTCCCGTCGCGCGATCGAACACGTAGAAGTAGCCGTTGCGCGCCGGGCGGACCAGCGCCTTGCGCGTCTCGCCGTTGATCTCGAGGTCGATGAGCAGGTTCACGTTGGGCTCGTCCAGGTCCCACTGATCCTGCGGGGTCATGTTGTAGGCCCAGACGAGCTCTCCGCTGTCGACGTCGCGGGCCAGGATCGACGCGCAGTAGTTGTTCCGGTAGCCGGTCAGGCCCCCGTCCTCGTCCAGCTCGACCACGCCCCACTCCCGGCGGTAGTCCGGATTCCACGGGCCGCAGTTGCTCGTGCCGTAGTAGAAGAGATTCAACTCCGCGTCGTACGTGAACCAGCCCCAGACGGCGCCGCCGCCGCGCCGCCACGAGTCGCCGGACCAGGTGTCGAGCGCCGGGTTGGGGACCCGGTCGTCCGGATAGAAGGGGGCGAAGCGCGACCCGATGCCCACTTCGTTGTTCGGACCCATGCTGTAGTACCGCCACCGGAACCGGCCGTCGTCGACGTTGTAGGCGGTGACGTGGCCGCGGACGCCGCGCTCGCCGCCGGCCACGCCGACGATGACCTTGTCGCCGACCACCAGCGGCATGCCGGGGACCGTTTCCCCGATCCCGATGTTCGCGTTCTCGGCCTGCCAGATCTGCTCTCCGGTCTCCGCGTCGAGCGCGTGCACCTGTCCGTCGAGGGTGACGAAGTAGATCCGGCCGTCGGCATAGCCCAGGCCGCGGGTCTGCGCGCCGCAGCAGGCGCTTCTCCGTGTCAGCTCCGGATCGTCGATCTCGGGCCGGAACTCCCACTTGATGAAGCCGTCCCGGGCGAGGTCGAGCGCGTAGACGTAGTTCGGCTCCGGCGTGACGATGTACATCGTGTCGCCGATGACGAGCGGCGAGGCTTCGTACGAATCATGGACGCCGAGCTGCATCGTCCACGCCATGGTGAGCTGCTCGACGTTGTCGACGTTGATCTGATCCAGCGGGCTGTAGTTCCAGCCCGCGTAGTTGGCGTTCGGCATGACCCATTGCGACCCGTCGCCCGCCGAGCCGTCCTGGGCCACCGCAGCCGCGGGTACGGCGAGAACGCACAGCAGCGACAGGAACCGAATGGGCATCCGGCCGCGCCGGTTGGTAGACAGACTCATCGTGCACTCCTTGGCTGGCAGTCCATGCCGCCGGCTAAAACGGGTAACCCGGCAGCCTCGGCGACAGGGGCTTCCACTCCGGCAGCGGCGCCCATCCGTCGCGATTCGGCATCTCGACCTGCGGCAGACTCTCGGCGTCGATGACCAGGTCCTCCTCGATGACGTCGTTCCGGTACAGCAGGAACGCCGTCAGCGCGTAGACCTGGTCGGCGGTCAGCGACCCCTCCTGGTAGAGCGGCATGCCGCGATTGATGTAGTCCCATACCGTCGTCGCGTACGGCGAGCGGTAGGGCAGTATGCGCCCCGCGTCCCAGGGGTCGACGTCCCGACCCGGCTCGGTCTTCACCAGCCGGGGAGCGCGCCGGGGCTCCCGGCCGCCTTCCAGATTCCTGCCGTGGCATCCCGCGCACCGGATCCGATAGATGCGGGCCCCTTCCGCGGCGGTGCCGCTGCCCGGCGGGAGCTCATCCCCCGTGGGGCCGACGGAGATGTCCCAGGCACGGAGCTCTTCCGGGGCGGGGGTCCGTCCCAGGCCGTAGGTGGGTCCCTGCGCCAGCGCGGAGCCGCCCAGGAGCATCACCATCGCCAATGGCAGGAGCCGGCTAAGCGCGCCCATTGTGCACGCTCCCGTCGGCGGCGACCCGCCACGGCTGGATCGTGTTGTCGAGGCCCGGCACGCTGTAGGTCGGGTCCGGGGCCCCTTCGAAGTGCTCGGCGACCTGGGACGGCGACGGCTGCATCTGGCCCACCTCGTCCGTGCAGCGCGACATGATCGCGGTCTCCTGTCCGTCCCAGTTCCAGTTGAGGCGGAACCGGGTGTGGGCCATGCGGTGCGCCGTTCCCTGAATCTCGGCCTCGTTCCAGCTCCGGCCGGCGTCGGTGGACACCTCAACGCGGCTGATGGCGCCCCCGCCGGACCAGGCCAGGCCGGAGACTTCGTAGAATCCGGGGCCGGCGAGCTGCTGTCCCCCGGAAGGACGCGTGATGACCGACTTGGGTCCGATCTGGTAGCCCAGCGCCGCCCGCACGGAATCGCGGCGCAGGTGCCCGTAATCGTTGTAGTTCATGTAGTAGCGGTCGACCACCTTGATGCGCCGGAGGTACTTCGTGTTGAAGATGCCCTCGAAGCCGGGGATCAGCAGACGCAACGGGTATCCGTTCTGCGGACGCACCGCCTCGCCGTTCATGCCGTAGGCGACGATGCAGTCGTCCATGGCCTTGGCCAGCGGGAAGCTCGACGCGCCCTTCACGTTCTCCGTTCCTTCCGCGACGACCCAGGAGGCCCCGTCCTTCACGCCGGCTTCCTTGAGCAGCGTGGACAGGAGCACGCCGGTCCACTCGGCGCAACTGGTCATCCCGTGCGATTCCTGCACGGTCTTGTGCGTGTTTCTCGCCCGGTTCCCGGCGCACTCGACGAAGTGCAGGCGGGTCACCGACGGGAGGCGCCTCAGGTCGTCCATGGTGAAGATCAGCGGACGCTCCACCATGCCGTGGATCATCAGGCGATGCTCTTTGGGATCGATCTCGGGCATGAGGGAGCCGCGGGTGGTCCCCACGAAGTGGAGCGAGGACGGCGTGATCACGCCCACCGAATCCTGGAGCGGTGCCGCCACGTGGAACACGAGCCCGAACGCATCGGGCGAGTGCCTGCCGCCCGGCGGGTGCGGTATGCGAACCGAGGTCTCGAAGCGGGAGCGCTCGCCATAGGCGACCATGTTCATGTCCGCGTCGCCCCGGATGTACCTTTCCGGCTCCGGCGCCTGGCCAAAGGCCGGCTTCACCGCGCCCACGGTCAGGCCACCCGCCAACGCGGCGCCGCCTCGCAGGAATTCCCGTCGATCAGGTCGTTTCGCAGCCATGGGTCTCTCCTTCGCAGCCTGAGGTTCTCCGTGCATCGGGTGCCGCAGCCGGCAGTATACGCCAATGCCGGCTGCTTCTCGCCGAAGACGGGCCGGCTGTCGCCGATCCAGGCCTGCCGGATCGCTGCATGAAACAAGACCCGGAGCCGGGCGATGGTGCCATGCCCCGTGCGGTGATAGGCTTGGGTCGCTGCAGGGCCGACGAGGCGGCCCGCCGCATCGTGAACGAGGGAGGGATGGCTGCGAGGGGGACACCAATGGTGGATTCGACCAGACGCACGATACTCAAGACGGGCGCGGCGGCGACGGTCCTGGCCGCCACGCGGGCGTTCGCCGGGCAGAGCGCCCAGGACGGAGCGGCCATGTCGTTCTACGAGAACGGTCCCGTGCGCATTCGTTACGAGGAGGCCGGCTCCGGCTTCCCGCTGCTGGTCATCGCCGGCGGGGGACTCAACTCGTCGATTGCCGGTCTGGCCACGCATCCCTTCAACCCGCTGGAGGAGTTCGGGGCCGAGAACCGCGTCATCGCGGCGGACCTGCGCAACAGCAATCGCGGCCGGTCTTCCGGTCCGCTGGAGATCGACAGGCCCTGGGATTCGCATACCGACGACCACCTCGGCGTGATGGATCACCTGGGCATCGACAAGTTCATGGTGCTCGGCTTCTGCATCGGCGGCCCCTTCATCTGGAACCTGCTGCGGCGGGCTCCGGATCGCGTCGTCGCCGCCGTGCTGACGCAGCCGAGCGCGTGGAGCGCGGAGCACCCCACGCTGTTCTACGACAACAACATGGGGAGTTGGGGCCCGGATCTGGTCGAGCGCCGGCCCGAGATCACGATGGACATGGTCGACCGGTTCCTGACCACGATGTACCTCGACAATGCGGACTTCGTCTTCACCGTGACGCGAGACTTCGTGCGCGAGCTGCAGACGCCGATTCTGATCCTGCCGGACGACATCCCGGCGCATCCGTACGATGTCGCCATCGAGGCCGCGATGCTCGCGCCGCAGTCCGAGGTGAGCATGTTCCCGTGGAAACAGCCCGTGGAACGGATTCCGCTGGCGGTGCGCCAGATACGGTCCTTCCTCCGGGCGCATCGACCGGATGTTCGATGAACGCAGGGCACGAACGGCATTGCGGCTGGAGGTGAACGATGCGGTTCCCACACCATTTGTTGACGGTCGTACTCGGGATCGGGCTGAGCGGGTTTCAGGGCGTCGGCGAGGCGCAGGAATCCGCGTCGCCCCAGTTCGCGCATTCGCGCGTCACCCGGCTCGACATCACGAGCCGCGAGCCGGCCTTCGGCGGCCGGTCGTTCGGCGCCGTCGGCCAGTACGAGATTCTGCTCGGCACGGCCACCGCCGTCGCCAACCCGGGCGCCCCCGGCGAGCCCGGGATCGTGGATCTCGAGAACGCCCCGCGCAACGCGGAGGGGCTGGTCGAGTACACCTTCGAGGTCGACATCCTCAAGCCGGTCGACATCACCCGGGGCAACGGCGTCCTCGTGTACGAGGTGAACAACCGCGGCCGCAACATCGTCTTCGGCTACTTCCACGAGGCGGGGCGGGGCTACGCGGCCGGGAACGCCGGCAGCGCGTTCCTCATGAACCAGGGCTACACGTACGTCTCGAGCGGCTGGCTGCACGGCGCGCCCGGCGGCGGCGACCCGCGTCCGGTGCTGGCGACCTTCCCGCTCGCCACCGACGACGGCCGGACGATTACCGGTGTCTCGATGGAAGAGTGGCAGGACCCGGACAGCGCCGCGTTCGGGCGGCTGACCTACCCAGCGGCGACGCTCGACGAGAGCGCCGCGACCCTCACGCACCGCCAGCTCCAGGACGATCCGCGCCAGTCGGTTCCCGCCGACGCGTGGCGCTACGTCGACGACACGACGGTCGCGGTCACGCCGCCCGCGGGCACCGACGCGGGAACCATCTACGAGTTCGTGTACGAGGCCCGGGATCCGATCGTCCACGGCCTGGGCTTCAGCGCCATGCGCGATCTCGTGTCGTTCGCGCGCCACCGTCCCGCCGACGATCGGGGCACGCCCAACCCGCTCTTCGTGGACGGCATGCCGGTGCTCGACCACGCGGTGGCCGTCGGCTCCTCGCAGAGCGGCCGGATGATCAGGGACTTCCTCTACCAGGGCTTCAACGAGGACCCGGCGGGGCGGCGTGTCTTCGACGGCATGACGCCGTACGTGGCGGGCGCCCGCCTCACGTGGGTCAACGCCCGTTTCGCGCAGACGGGCCGCTACACGCGCCAGCACGAAGACCACAACTACCCGATGGACGAGTTCCCGTTCACCTTCGCGACGACGACCGATCCGCTGACGGGCCGGACCGACGGGCTGCTGGCCGCCTGCACCGCCTCGGGCACCTGCCCCCGCATCATCCAGGTGGACGCCGACTCCGAGTACTACGGCGCCCATGCCTCGCTCATCGTCACCGACACGAGAGGCCGAGCACTGGAGCTGCCGCCGAACGTGCGCTACTGGATGCTCGGGACCGCGCACCTGCAGGGCGACGCCGGGTGCCGCGACCCCGCCAACCCGGTGCTGCCGTGGCCGTACTACCGGGCCGCGTTCGACGCGACGGTGCGGTGGGTGCGGGACGGCGTCGAGCCGCCGGCGACGCGCGCGCCCTCGGTGGCCGACGGCACCGCGGTGACGGTCGAACGGCAGGGCGGGCAGTATCCGACCATCCCGGACCGTCCCTACAACGACGCGATCAGCACGCTCGGCGTGCGCGACTTCTCGGTCTGGCCGCCGAAGGAGAGCGTCGAGCGGTACCCGCTGTTCGTGCCGAGCCTCGACGCCGACGGTAACGTCGTGGCGGGGGTCATCGTGCCGGAGGTCGCGGCCCCGCTCTCCACGATGGGCAAGGCGGTTCGCGCCGCGGGCTTCGCCGAGGGCGACCTGTGCGGCGTGAACGGCTCCACGATTCCATTCCCCCGGACGCGGGATGAGCGAACGCGGTCGGTCGATTCGCGCCTCTCCCTGGAGGAGCGCTATCCCGGCGGCGAGGCGGAGTACGTGAAGCGCTACGGCGAGGCGGCCGACGCGCTGGTCGCCGAGGGGTACCTGCTGGCCGCCGACGCCGAGACGCTCAAGGCGTCTGCCGCCGCGGCGTGGAGGGCGGCCGTCGCTGCACCGTGAAGAGGACGCAGTACGCACAGTTCACCGGCCGTGCCCGGGACTGGGCAACAACCGGCATGATGCGCTGAAAGGAGACCACGGCATGTCTGCATTCCGTTACGGCCTGCTGCTCGTCGTCGGCTTGAGTCTGGCGGCCGCCGGCGTTCGGTCGGCGGCCAACTCCGAGGCAACGACCGGCGTCACGCCCGAGTTCCGGCACATCAACAAGCTGGCGTTCGGGCCCGAGGGCGTGATCTTCGCGGCCGACGCCCAGGAGGTGTCCATCACGGCCCTGCAGCTTGGCGAGCAGATGGCCGGCGGGGCGCCCGGGACGCAGGACGTGCCCGCGATCGATCGCAAGGTCGCCGGGCTGCTCGGCATTGACGCCGGCAACCTGCTGATCACCGACATGGTGGTCGATCCGCGGACGCGCAATACCTGGCTCTCGGTGATGCGCGGGCTCGGCGCCGACGCCGTGCCGGTTCTCCTGCGCGTGGATGGCGCGGGCGAGATCGAGGTCATTTCGTTCGACGAGGTGGGCTACACGCGGATCGGGGTGCCCAATCCGCCGCCGGCCGAGACGCCGCTGGTGCTCGTGGACGGGCGGTCGATCCCGATCGCGAACTACCCGGACCAGGTCGATCCCGCCGGGCTGATCGGCGTGCAGACCATCACCCACATGGCCTACATCGACGGCAACCTGTTCGTCTCGGGCCTGTCGAACGAGGAGTTCGCGTCCAAGATGCGCGTCATCCCGTACCCGTTCCGGGTGGCGGACGCGGGGACGAGCGTGGAGGTCTACCACGGGTCCCACGGGCAGCTCGAGACGTTCTCGCCCGTGTTCACGTTCGTCCCGTACGAGATCGACGGCGAGCCGTCGATCGTCGCCAGCTACCTGTGCACGCCCCTCGTCAAGTTCCCGATCGCGGCGCTCGAGCCGGGCAGCAAGATCCAGGGGACGACGATCGCCGAGTTCGGGAACCGCAACCGGCCGATCGACATGATCGTCTACGAGAAGGACGGGCAGGACTACATCCTGCTGTCGAACAACCAGCGCGGCGTGATGAAGGTGCCGACGGCGCCGTTCGGCGCCGCGGACGCCATCACGGAGCTGATTCCGGATACGGCCGGCGTGCCGTTCGAGACCATCGCGTCGCTGCAGGGCGTGCAGCAGCTCGATCGGCTGGACGCCTCGCGGGCGATGCTGCTCGTCGACGCCGCGGGAGGCGGTCTGAACCTCGAAGCGGCCGCGCTGCCGTAGGGCGCCTGCATCCGATGAGACATGCGGCGAGGGCCGCCGCCCTGGTGGCGGGGGCCCTCGCGCTCGCGCCGGGGTGCCTGCAAACGGGCGGCCCGGCGCCGGAATCCGTTCCGGGCGGGCCGCGCATCCGATTGGCCACCTCGCCCTCCGGCCAGCGGGCCGTCGACGTTGCTGGGCTGCCGGCCGCGGACCTGGAGCAATTGGAACGCGCGGCGCCGTCGCGTGACGCGTGGCAGGCGATCCTGCGCGTCCACGTCGCGCAGGCGGATCCGGGCGCCGCGGCGTTGCCGCCGGTGCTGGGGGACTACGCCGTGCACGACGGCGCGTTGCGCTTCACCCCGCGGTTTCCGTTCGATGCGGGTCAGCGCTACGAGGTGGTGTTCGATCCGTCGTCCCTGCCGTCCGCACGCGGCCCTTCCGCGCCCATCCCCCCGCCTCCCGTCCGCGCGATGGTCGAGGTGCCGGCTCTCGACCGCGAGCCGTCGACGCGCGTGGCGGCCGTCTATCCGACGGGCCCCGAGGTGCCGGAGAACCACCTCCGGCTGTACATCGTCTTCTCCGCCCCGATGGGGCTCGGAAGCGGCAACCCGCACGTCCGGCTGCTCGACGAGCGCGGCGAGCCGGTTGCCGACGCATTTCTGCCGCTGGACGTCGACCTGTGGAACGCGGATCGCACGCGCTACACGATTTTCTACGACCCGGGGCGGGTCAAGCGCGGCATCCGTCCGAACGCCGAGCTGGGCCGCCCGCTGTCGGCGGACCGCAGGTACACGCTGGCGATAGATGCGGCCTGGCGCGACGCCGCCGGGCAACCGCTCGTCGCGCCGTTCCGCCGGGAGTTCCGGGTGGGTCCACCCCGGGAGCGCGCCCTCGATCCCGCCGCCTGGCGGCTCGATCTCCCGGCCGGCGGCACGCGGGATTCGCTTGCGGTGCGCTTTCCGGTGCCGCTCGACTACGGCCTGCTGCAGAGCGCACTCCGGGTGAGGACCGGCGAGGGCCGACCCCTGGCCGGGGAGATCCGGGTGGACCAGGGCGAGACGCGCTGGGCCTTCGCGCCGCACGCGCCGTGGCGGCCGGGCGCGTACGAACTCGTCGCGGCGGCAACCCTCGAGGATGTCGCCGGCAACCGCATCGGGCGGCCGTTCGAGGTCGACGCGGCCGGGGCGCGAGGCCCCGAGCGCGCCCGCGGCGCCGTGGTGCCGTTCCGGATCGGCCGTGCGAACGGCGCGCGATAGCCGGTGCTCCGCCAGCTTCGGGGCCGGGTGGACACGGTTCTCTCGGTTTCGGTTCTCGTTGTTCACGAGTTTGCGGAATGGTCCGAGTCGCCCTTGAGGCCCTTCGCTACAAGCTCTTGAACCTTATCTGTCTGTCTCCGGATCCGAGTATTGAGCTGGTCCACTTCCTCTGGCTGCACGCGTCCGTCCATTGCCAGTTGCGTCACAAATTCTCTGTACGGGTCTACGTACAACCTTGCAACGGCCGCCATGGTGTTTACGAGGGCATCCTGTTCGACCGCGATCTTCATCAGCTACCCTCGCCTGTTGGGCGGAACAGTCTGGCAGTGAATTGCTCCGGGTCGATTGCGAGCGGCTGTGGGATCTGTGTCGGCTGGGTGGTGCGTTCTTCCAGCTTGGTGCTCAGGACAGCAACTTCAACCTTCAGCTTTTCGATCTTGTCGCCGAGTTGCCTATTCTCGTTGCGGAGCCGTTCCTCGGAATCGGTGATCGCTTTCGTGATCGTCTGGACAAGCGCCGCGCCGCGCCAGAAGGACACCAGCATGAAGCCTGCGATCCCGACCAGGCCGCCTGCGATCCCGACGACGATGCTGACGTTCTGCACCGACTGCGCAGTGTCCATATCGGATCAATGATAGCCGGTTTGCGCGCCCGGGCCGCCCTTCGGGGGCCGTGAACGCGACCGGGATCGTGAGCGACCAGAGGTGATCCGCGTTCCTCTCCCAGGGACCCGCTCCGGCGTGCGGGTAGGAATTCGGTCGGGTGGCCGAGCGCGTTCGGCCGCTCGTGCTCTGCCGGCCTCGGCGGTGAGCAGCGCGGATCACATCTTCGGGTTGCTGACGCACCCGATCGTGCCGCCGCTGGTCGCGGCCCTGGCCATCGGCGAACGGCAGCATGCGTCCGGGACGGCGTTTCTCAAGGCGTTTGTCGCGGCTGGCCGGCATTCCTACCTCGGAGACGATCCTACCGATGATGGCGTTCGGGACGGGCCTGGTATCGGTCTACAGCAGCACGTCCGGCACGGTGATGCCGGTATTCCTGCCCATGGTGCCGGACCTCGCGCAGCAGATTGGCGCCGTCGAAACGTCCACCTGGCGGGTCGATCACCGTGGGCGGCGGGCTCGTCGTTTTCTCGGCGCTCTCCACCGTGGGCGCCCTGTATCTGGCCGCGGCGCCGCCCGGCAC
>VXME01000106.1 GCA_009861545.1 Acidobacteriota bacterium
GGTTGCGCAGCGGCTTGAACTCGAAGAGCGTGCAGGCCGAGCTGGAGAAGCTGACCGCTAAGCTGGCGGCGCTCACGATGGCCGAGGACCAGGCGTGGGCGTTGGCTTGGCGGCGGTAGAACTCCACCCGCTCGGACATCTTCTTGAAGCCGGTGATGCCCTCGGCCCGGCCGGGATCGCAGCCGATGACATCCACGGTGCCGGTGGCCAGCAGTCGCTCGAAGCCCTGCAGCGTCCATTCCCGCTCGCCGTAGGCGATCAGCGTGGAGGTCTTGTCGCGCAAGGTGCGGTAGCCCTCGGGGTCCCACGCCCCTAGCGGTTCTTCGATCCAGTTCAAGTCGTACTCGTCGAATGCTTCGCAGCGCCGCACCGCCGTGGTCACGTCCCAGCGGATCTTGATTCCCATGTCGATCATGAGCTGCCGGTCGGGGCCGATGGCCTCGCGCATGGCCCGCACGTATTCCACGTCGCGGTCGTGCTCGTAGCCCAAGTGTGCGTCGCCGCGCTTGCCGAAGCCGGTCTTGATGCCTTGTAGGCCCGTGGAGAGCCACTCCAGCGTCTCCTCGCACATGGCGGGGATCTCTGCGTGGTGGGCGTGGCAGGAGGCGATGCCCGGCAATCTGTCGTGTACCGGCCCGCCGAGTAGTTTCGTGACGCTGGTGTTCAGCGCCTTGCCCTTCAGGTCCCAGATGGCGATGTCGAGCGCCGAGATGGCGTAGGAGGCGATGCCGCCCTCGTAGCCGTACCACCAGGTGTGGTTCTTCATGGCCCGGTACAGGGCGTCGTTGGATACGGGGTCCTTGCCGATGATCAACTCGGCGAGGCCTTCGATCACCGCGGCGGTGGCTCGGGAGGCCTCGGGCCACATGGTGATGGACTCGCCCCAGCCCACTTGCCCGTCGTCGGCGGTCACCTTCACGAGGCAGAGGTGCCGGTAGGCGTTGAAGTCATTCGGCTCCGGGTAGGTGACCGGGATCGGCTCGACGGCAACGATCTTCATGCTGAGGCTCCTTGGGTGTGTGATTGTGAGCAGGGTCGAGTGCGGCGACAGGTCGGCGCCGAGTCTTCGGACGGATATCGGTCAGGTTCGGCTTCGGCACGCGCCGGCACCGGCGCGCAGTGGCCGTTCTGAGGCTGGCGAGCGCCGTCGTCCACAGTGCAGCCGGTTGTGCTCACCACATCACCAGCCCGCCGGTGTGGTTGATGGCCTGACCCGTCATGTACGCGCTGTCCCGACCCACCAGGAAGCTGATGAGGCCGCTGATCTCCGCCGGCGTGGAGCCTCGCCCGAGGGGTACGAGGTGCGTGCGGGCCTCGGAGAGCTCGTCGGGCGTCATGCCCCGCAGCGGCGCCACCTCGGCCAGCACCTTGTCCTGCATGGGCGTGTCCACGATGCCGGGGCAGATGGCGTTGACCCGCACCGGGATGTGGGCCAAATCGTAGGCGAAGGAGCGGGTGACCGACAGGATCATGCACTTGGTGGCCGCGTAGATGCCGGCCTCGGTGGTGCTGGTGAGCTTCCCCGAGGAGGACGACAGGTTCACGATGGCGCTGCCCGCCGGCATCGTCGGCCCGATCGTCTGGCAGAGGAAGAAGATCGACTCCACGTTCACCTGCACGATGCGGCGCCAGTCCTCCACGGTGACGTCCTGCAGCTTCTTGAGGATGATGATGCCGGCCGCGTTGACGAGGCCGTCACAGCCGGCGGAGGCCTCGGTGACCGCGGCGCGCCCGGCGGGATCGGCCAGGTCGGCCACCAGGGTGTCGGCCCCGAGGGGCTCGATCTCAGCCAGCTTTTTGGCATTGAGGTCGACGCCCAGCACGGAGTCGCCCTCGCTCAGGAACCGTTCGACCGCCCCCCGGCCGATGCCCTGCGCAGCGCCCGTGACGACGATCCTGCGCTGTGGTCCGTTGCCACCGCTCGACATTGCGACCATCCCTCCGATCTGCCCCGCCGCCTGTCACCGCGGGGCGCCTGCGCGAACCGGCATGATTGCACAGGCCGGACGCCGGTGCACCATGAGCCGGCGAGCGGCGCGGGGCTAGGATCCCGGCGTTCCGGATCGAGAGGGGAGGGGTCGGGTATGACGCATCTCACGTGGTCGGATGGCCTCGGAAAGCGTGTCCGCACGGGCGACTGGGAGGATCAGGCGGTCAGCACCGTCACCAAGATCAACGAGGCGATCACCGAGGGCCGCAGCGAGGTGGCTGCCCAGCTGATCGACTACTTCATGGAGGAGGCCAAGGTCGTCCAGTTCATCTACGACACCTGGACGCCGGGATTCCTGGAGTGGCTGGAGCAGGAGGGCTACGGCGAGGAGGCACTGGCGTCCGCCGTCGAGGACCTGCGTGTCGAGTTGGCGATGCTCGACGGCACGCCGTTCGACGGCGACGCCCTGTGGCTGGCGCTGGGGGAGCAGGCGGGCCGTCTCACCCACGCCGTGCGGGCCGAGTTGATCGAGCCCACCCAGGCCGTGGCGGACTTCGACGCTATCCGGGTGGCGTGGCGGCGGCTGCACGACCGCTGGGCCGACTTCCTGTCGGGGATCATGAAGCTCTGCGTCGACCGCTTCGGGGAGGCCGCGCTGGAGGACGTCTACCGCCACGCCCTCGAGCCCTACATCCAGGAGCGCTACATGGCCTACGACCTGCGGGAGAAGGACTACGCCGACACGGTGTTCCGCAACGTCTACACGTCCTTCGAGGCGATGCGCAGCCACCTCGTCGGCCCCGACCGGATGGGTGACATCGAATGCACCGAGCACGAGGACCGCTGGGTGTTCCAGTTCGATCCGTGCGGCTCCGGCGGCCGGCAGGTGCGGGGGATTGACGTCGAGGAGTCGGCGCCGAACCCCGAGCGGGCCGTCCGCTTCGGCGTCACCAGCGAGGCGCATGACTGGTCCTGGAACTCCAAGGGCGTCTGCTACTACTGCGCCCACTGCTGCTTCACCCTGGAGCTGCTGCCCGCCGAACGCTGGGGCCACCCGGTCCGCCGAGTCGACCCGCCCCTGTTCCCCGACGACACCACCGGCGACAACCCCAAGCCCTGCA